>JBGUUF010000546.1:0-6942 GCA_045133435.1 Acutalibacteraceae bacterium | reverse complement strand
CTTGAAGCGATATACGAACCAAAATTTCTGAATTGTATGTATGGATTCAGACCAAACAGGAGCTGTCATACAGCAGTAAAAGCTCTGTATGACCAGATTAACTTCAGAAAGATAACGAGGATAGTAGACGCAGATATCAAGGGATTCTTCGACCATATGAAGCACGAATGGATACTTAAGTTTCTGAATTACTACATCAAGGACAAGAATATTCTATGGTTGGTTGAGAAATATCTAAAAGCAGGAATCATAGATAACGGAAGTCTTGTGAAAGGTAATGAGGGAACGGCACAGGGAAATATAATCAGCCCGGTGCTGGCAAATATCTATATGCACAATGTTCTGACACTGTGGTTCTACATTATTGTGGCGAAGGAGTGTAAAGGCGAGTGCTTTCTTGTGGTTTACGCAGATGATTTCATAGCAGGATTTCAATATCCGTGGGAAGCTGAACGGTTTTACGAACAGCTTAAGAGTCGAATGGCAAATTTCGGACTTGAACTTGAAGAAAGCAAGAGCCGAATTGTAGAAAGCGGACATTATCTTGCAAATGCAAAAGCCAAACGCGGCGAATCAACGAGATTTAAAACATTTGACTTTCTGGGCTTCACCTTTTATTGTGGAAGAACAGTAAAGGGAAAGCCGTGGATTATGCCCAAAACCAGTAGTAAGAAATTTCGACAGAAACTCAAGGAAATGAAAGAATGGCTATACTGCAATAAGGAACAAAAACTCTGTAAACTTATGTATATGCTGAACATTAAACTCATAGGGCACTACAGGTACTATGGGATAAGTTTCAACAGCAGAATGATAAGTAATTACAGACAGCAGGTCAGAGAATTGCTGTATAAAGTGCTGAACAGAAGAAGTGAAAAGAAAAGCTATACAAGAGAGGGCTTTATAGAAATGATGAAATATTACACTCTTGCAAAGCCGAAAATCTACTACAGCTTATTTTGATGATGTGAATTTTATTATGAAGAGCCGTATGCGGGAAAACTGCACGTACGGTTCTGTGAGGGGCTTACATTGTGAGGTGTAGGTCTACTCGACTACGGAGGAACATTAATGAACGATAATAAGAATAACAAGAAGAACGGCAATAATTCATCCAGACTTGCGATTGGTATGTGTATAGGAATTTCGATCGGGACAGCTATCGGAGTGGCAACGCACAATATCGGATTGTGGATGCCCATCGGACTATCTGTTGGGTTGTGTCTCGGTTTGGTGCTGCGTCATAACAGTGAAAATGACAATGAGGATGGCACGGACGATAAGCAATAAGCATGCTCCCGTTTGGCTGCCGGCAAATTCCGATTTATTGCATTTACTATTATAGCAATCGCAGGCAGCCTTATATGAGGTTGCCTGTTTTATTTGGGTTATAGACAAAATCAGACTGAAATGATATAATTACAAAAAGACAAATCGGAAAATATAGGAGCGCAGAATTATGAAAGGCATTATTCTTTATCAATCCAAATACGGTGCTACAAAAAAATACGCCGATTGGATATCGGAAGCTACAGGATTTGAATGTGTCGAAACGAAAAAGCGAATATAAAAGAAGTCGAAAAATATGACATCATCGTATTAGGCGGTGGAATATATGCAATGGGTATAGCCGGTCTTTCTTTTTTGAAAAGGAATATCGATGTATTATCCGATAAGAAGATAATCGTGTTTTTCTGCTGTGCGTCCCCATATGACGAAGATGCTTTTAAGCAGATCAGAAGTCATAATATGAAGGATAAACTATCTGATATTCCGATTTTTTATTGCCGTGGTGCATGGGATATGGATTCAATGTCGTTCAAGGACAAGACACTGTGTAAAATGCTGAGAAAAGCAGTAAGCAAAAAGGATCCTGCCGATTATGAAATATGGGAGAAAGCAATAATGGATGCTGGAGAAAACAAGTGTGATTGGACTGATAAAAAATATATCGATCCTATTCTCAAATGTATTTAGCAACTTGTACTGACGCATATTTAATGAATTTGACCTTGATGGATTTGTTTTCATCAAGGTCTTTTTTGTTTGACGGATAGACAAATTCAGGCTGAAATGATATAATGATAGAAAGATAAATCGGGATTTAGCGACCGGACGGTAATACAAATAAAGAACAGCTACTTAATATTTGTTTGCTTTTATGCTATAATGCAATTTAGTTAATTGAATAGTTGTCATCGGAGGATAGAGCATCGCAATGCTACGGGTTAGCAATAACCCTAATCAGAAGAAGATGTCGAGTGCGCTCGGTTATTCATACAGAATAACCGGGCGCTTTTTATTAACAGAGAAGACTTGTTGTAATCTGACAAACAGGAGGCTAACAATATGGAAAATTCAAGAGTAAAAAATGCTTATAAGTATGTTCTTCCCGCAATGCTGAGCCACATTTGCTTTTCATTGTTTTCAATCGTAGACGGTGTTTTTATCGGCAACAGTATAGGCACAAACGCTCTTGGGGCGATCGGTCTTGTTATGCCGTTTGTAAATGCAATCGTTGCAATAATGATGTTAATCAATGTCGGCAGCGCAACTATATTTGCTGTTCAAGTGGGCAAGGAGGACACAGAGAAGACTTGATTTTACCAATATGCTGGCGCACGATATCAAAACGCCTGTTTTTGTCATCAGCGGATACGCTTACAGCCTTAAGGAAGATATTGATATATCCGAGCGAAATTTTTATATTGACAACATCATTGAGGAAGCGGATGAAATCAACGATCTTGTGCAAAAAATGCTCAATTTCAGCAAGCTCGATTCCTATTCGATGAAGCTCAATAAAACGGAATTTGATTTGTTTAAGGCTGTTCAAAAGACAGCCGAAAAATATACCCTGTCTGAGAACAAAACCATTGCTCTCACGCAAAGCGGCGACAATATGATATGCGCGGACAGAGAATTGATGGAAACCGTTATTCAAAATCTGATCGACAACGCGGTAAAGTATTCACTGCCGGATACCGAAATAATGATAGATGTAAACGGTAAAACACTTTCCGTCAGCAATCAAACGGAACCGCTCACAAAATCCGAGCTCAAACAGATGTGGCAGCCTTATTTTCGCAAGGACAAAAGCCGAAGTCAAAAGGGAAACGGCTTGGGCTTGTCGATCGTTAAATCAATTTTGGACTTGCACGAAGCTAAGTACAGTGTTGAAATGACTGGAAACATTTTGGCGATTACAGTTAAGCCTGAGACATCGCAGAAAAAACGGAGTGACGTACAGTCAGTTGATGAAGGCGGCAGGTTACAGCAGCGCGAACGATAGAATAGAACAGGAAATCCGCGAGAGTACAGAGGCAGTAGTTGCAGCGATATCCGAATTCTATCCTAAAAAAAGCAGAAAGTGAATATCCGACCCGAACAGCCGCACCACGAAAGTGCTTGAGCTGAGGTGTTTAAGGAGTTTCTGTATATTTTTGTTTGAGATAAAAAATCAAGAAAATATAATTTTAAGCGGACGAAGATAAGATTGATCATCTTCGTCCGTTTTCTTTTATGTGTTTTTCACTTGACAAGTTATGTATTATCCGTTATATTAAGTAAGTAAAGTATGAAAAAACATACTTTTGAAAGGAGCGTTTTTTATGGCAAGACCTGAAGGCAAGTACGCGTGGACGGTTACCGTCGGCACAAAAGGACAGATTGTTCTTCCAAAGGAAGCGAGAGATGTTTTTGACATCAAACCCGGTGATACCTTGATTATTTTAGGTGACAAGGATCAGGGAATGGCGATACCGCCCAAAAATCAATTTTCCGATTTCTTCGGAAAAATTTTCGGCAAATAATTAAGGAGTGAAATGTTATGCCAAGTATATTAGGTATTCCGCTTATCGGATTTGTTCAAATGGTTCTCGGAACCGGGATTATAGTTTTTTTATTGATCAAATTCCTGACCCGTCCCAAAAAGAACAAAAAGGACGAGTATATCATCAATGACGTTCACGTCATCGTCGGTGACGGAACAAAGCAGGAGCATCAGAACGTCTATATCAAAAACGGCTTGATCACGGAAATCTCCGCGCAGCCCATCCAAAAGAAAAACGTGCAGATGATTGACGGCGCGGGCAAAACACTGATGCCCGGTCTGATTGACAGCCATATTCATATTCAGGGCGGCTTTTCCTGTCACAATGAAGATGAAAGCGACGTTTTTCTGGGCGAAAAAATGCCGCAGATTTTCAATGAGAATGTGCTGCCGTATGGCATAACAACTATTAAGGATTTAGACGCGCCGAAGCATTTTATCTATAAGCTCCGTGATAAAATCAGATCGGGAGAAATTCAGGGTCCCGAGTTATTGATAGTAGGTCCGAACTTTACGGCTCCCGACGGGCATCCTGCCAATACGCTCGGCTCCAACAGCGAATGGGCAAGGTCTGAGATGGCGATTGAGGTCAATACTCCCGAGCAGGTTTCCGCGGGAATTAAAGAGCTCAAAGAAGCGGGTGTTGATTTTTTGAAATTCACCTATCAAGGCGGCGACTACTGGTATTTTGATAATAAGCTGACAATCCAGAAGATAGACAAGGAGTTAATGAAGCAGATTATCCGCGAGGGTAAGGAAAACGGACTGAACTCTACCGCTCACGTTTTTTATTATGACGACGTAAAGGAACTGCTTGAAGCGGGCATATACGGCATAGAACACGGCATTCTTGACAGAGATATTGAACCCGACGACCCGATCATCACTCTTTGGAAAAAATCGGGCGCGCACTTTGTTCCGACCGTCAACGCCATGACATATGAGAAAGACCCGACAAGAATGGAGCACAGCATACACAATCTCAAGGTGCTGTACGACGCGGGAATTCCGATTGCTATGGGTACAGACAATATGCTTGAGCAGATGTCGGGCGAGGTCGAGCACAAGGAGCTTGCTTACTATGTCGAAGCAGGACTGACGCCAATGCAGGCTATCGTGCTTGCCACCAAAAACGGCGCGGAACATTTAGGCATTGCCGACAGAAAAGGACAGATAAAGGCAGGTATGGAAGCGGATTTGATTCTGCTTGATAAGAACCCTGCCGAGAACATCTCTAACATTCAGTTTATCGACAGAGTGTTCTTAAAAGGTAAGGTTGTATATTCTCAGAAGCCGATTCAGTCCTTTGATATACCCGACTACACATATCCCGAGGGATTACTATCTGCCGAGTATGTAAGCACAGACGGCAAACAGCGTCGTGTTATCAATTATGACCGTTACGAGAGCGAGCAAATTATTACCCAAATCACTTTTAAGGACGGTAAAAAATGGGCGGAGGAAGAATTCACGGTTGACCGCAGCCTTTCGGCAACAAAATGGGTATATAACCGTCCGTCAGACAATACCGAAATCAATGCGGTTAAGGAAAACGGCGTAATAAAGTTGAGCGGCAGCTTCAAAGGCAAACCGCAGGACAAGAGCTTCCAGATTGGCGAAGGCTTATGGTATCAGATGATGGATATGTGCTTCCCTGCTTTTGCTAATTCAAAGCTTGACGAGATCCTGTTCTATCCGATTGGCACAGGTGATAACCGCGGCGCTATGTCGCTCGGTGAATTTGCCGCCAAGAAAATCGGCACGGAGAACGTGAGCATTGACGGCAAAACCTACTCTTGCGTCAAAATCAGCATGGTGCTCACCATGTTCTCGTGGGCATGGACGGGGCTTTTCTGGGTCGATACCGCAACCGGGCAGTTAGTTCAAAGCGGTGTAAAAAAAGGAAATAAAGAAAAACCGGAATGGCAGTTAAAGGAATTGACCTATAAATAATAATATCACGCCGCCTGAGGGAATCAAAAAGCCGCTGTTTTATCTTGTGCTCGGCGCGGTAATTGCTGTCATATATGTTCTTACTATGGTGATGATGTGGCTGCAAAAGGTTCAGCAATCCAAAAAGCTCACCGAACAGCTTCAAAATCTTCAGAATAATTTGGCAAAGAAAATATTAATCAATAAAAGAAATCGCCGTCAAGCAGGAGATTATCCCGCTTGGCGGCTGAATTCTTTTCAGTTGTTCACAGAATCTGATTTGACTTTGTTGTTAAACTCCTGAATTCTTTTCTTCATAGCGAAATACTGGCTGAACCAGATGAAGAAATAAATAAAGAAGAAGATAGCAATGTAGCCCGCAATACCCCAAAAGTTATGCGGCATCCAGTACATACAATAAGCGATCGGCAACATTGATACGGAGATGATAAGGCAGTGAATAACCGTCTGCTTCAAAAGACTCCAGTTTTCCATATCCCAGATAACCGATGCTCCGCCGAACGCTGCTCCATATATCAGAGAGCATACTGTCTGAATAACGACAGCGTTCAGCTCATTGCCGCAAAGAGCAGTCAGCTTCGGCATAACGGGATAATACTCTCCCTTGTTAATGATAACCGAAATGATAAGTGTGATGATAAAGCTGATACTTAAACCGATGGGCGCACCAATCAGGCTGCGCAAAATTACTTTCTTTTTCATAGTTTACCTCCTATAAACCTAAAACTTGTTTGATTTTTGATACATAGCGTCTTGAAACATATGTTGCCGTACCGTCGGATAGCGTAACGCAAATCGTACCCGATAAGCTCAAATCAAAGTTGCGTACCTTTTTCAGATTGATAATCTCCGAATTGGAGATGCGCACAAAACTGTGCTTGGTCAGCTGTTCCTCGAGCTCGTATAATCTTTGTCTGAGGATGTATTCTTTTTTGCTGGCCGAGGCAAAGGTCTTGCCGCCCGCCGCGTAGATACGGATAATGTCCTCGGGGGATAAGATTTTTGCCAAATCATTGTAAAAGCCCGTGATTACCTCAGGCGTTTTGGATGAAAGCGTATTGAGTATGTCGGTGATTTCATCATTTACCTTATCGGTAATAATAATCACTCTCGGCTCAATACAGCTGTCGTCGATTTTGATTTCTACCTGCATTGTT
>JBGUUF010000545.1:0-2094 GCA_045133435.1 Acutalibacteraceae bacterium | reverse complement strand
CCTACATAAAAAGCTGGAAAGTTTAGGTGCTCACAAAGGAGTTCTTATAACAAATAGCAGTTTCCAAAGTGGCGCAATACAATATGCTAAGGAACATGGAATTGCATTAATTCAAGTTAGCGCCAGAGGATTAGATTTTTTTTCGCATTCAAGCGGAATCGATACATACAGTGAAGATGACCCTTTCATATACGGAGAGAAGCATCTCCCACCATACCGAGCTGTACTTATTACCGAAGACAGTGATGATGATTTTGTCGTTTATCCAACTTATGCCGAGATTGAAAGAATATACAAAAAGATGGATCAGATGATTAACGAACAATACGGTATTAGTATTGATTTTGAATCTCTAAAGAAAAGGAAAGAGCAGGATGATTAGATGAGCAATTTATCTGGATTCGTCAAAAGGCTGCGCGATATCATGCGCAACGATGCAGGTATCAACGGTGACGCGCAGCGCATTGAGCAGATCGCGTGGATGCTGTTCCTGAAAGTCTATGACGCCAAAGAGCAGGACTGGGAGTTTGACGACAGCGATTATACATCTATCATCCCAGAAAACTGCCGCTGGTCAAATTGGGCGCATGACGATAAATCGGGTAACGCCATGACGGGCGATCCGCTGTTGGATTTTGTCAACAATACGCTGTTTCCGACGCTGAAAAATCTGCCCGTCACCAAGGAAACACCCATCAAGAAAGCGATCGTGCAGACAACCTTTGCCGACGCGAACAACTATATGAAGGACGGCGTTTTGCTTCGTCAGGTGCTCAACGTCATCGACGCACTCGACCTCGGCGACTACGAGGAAAGCCACGCCTTCGGCGAAATCTATGAAACAATTCTGAAAGAGCTGCAAAGCGCGGGTTCGGCAGGTGAATTCTATACGCCGCGTGCCGTTACCGATTTTATGGCAAAGATGATTAAGCCCCAAATAGGAGAGAAAATGGCTGACTTTGCCTGCGGCACAGGCGGCTTTTTGACAAGCTGGCTCAAGGAGCTCGAAAAGCAGGTCAAATCTGTTGCCGACCAAGAGGCTTACGGCGATTCTATCTACGGCATCGAGAAAAAACAGTTTCCCTACATGCTCTGTATCACCAATATGCTGCTGCACGATATCGACGTGCCGCGCGTATTTCACGACAATTCCCTGACACGCGATTTGCTCGACTATACCGACGACGATTGCTTTGACGTGATCCTGATGAATCCGCCCTACGGCGGCAATGAGAAAGCGGATATAAAAAGTCATTTTCCCGACGACCTCGCCAGCAGTGAGACCGCCGACTTGTTTATGGCGGTCATTCTCTACCGCTTAAAGCAGAACGGACGCGCGGCGGTGATTTTGCCCGACGGTTTTCTGTTCGGCACCGACAACGCGAAAATCAACATCAAGAAAAAGCTGCTCAAAGAGTGCAACCTGCACACGGTCATCCGTATGCCGTCGAGCGTGTTTGCGCCCTATACGTCCATCACGACGAATATTTTGTTTTTTGACCGCACCCACCCCACAGAGGAAACGTGGTTTTATCGTCTGGATATGCCTGCGGAATACAAGCATTTTTCCAAGACAAAGCCAATGCGCCTCGACCACTTTGACCCGGTAATCGAGTGGTGGAACGACCGCGTAGAAATCAATGTTGACGGCTTTGACAAGGCGAAAAAGTACACCGCCGAACAGCTTGAAAAGGAGTTCGGCTATAACCTCGACCTCTGCGGCTATCCGCATATCGAGGAAGAAATCCTCGACCCGATGGACTTGATTCAGCGCTATCAGGAGGAACGCGCCTCCCTCAACGCTGAGATCGACCGCGTGTTAGCGGACATCACCGCCATTCTCGGAGGTGCCGAGCTATGACGCCGCAGGAGTTAAAGAGCAGCATTTTGCAGCTCGCCGTGCAGGGCAGGCTTGTGGAACAGCGCCCGGAGGAAGGCACAGCCGAGGAACTCTACCGCCAAATCCAAGAGGAAAAACAGCGCCTTTTCAAAGAGGGCAAAATCAAAAAAGAAAAACCTCTGCCCGAGATCACAGAGGATGAGATTCCGTTCGAGATTCCCGATACATGGAAATGGGTTAGACTAGCCTCGTTT
>JBGUUF010000544.1:0-16257 GCA_045133435.1 Acutalibacteraceae bacterium | reverse complement strand
AGTCCCACGATATAACTGCGGTGTATCCGCACGAATCTCCCGCTGTCCAGCTCGCTCTCAATATCGGCGAGCTTCTTACGCAGGAGATAATTTTTATTTTCGGTCACTACGCGCAGATAAACATTTTCCGCCTTTATATAGCAGACGTCGCTGTGCTTGACCATGACATTTACGCCGCCGTCGTTGATGACTATACACTGCCTATTCACCGACTTATCAAGTAGCGCAAGCACCTCATACAGCTTGACTTGATTGACAGGCTTGGCGAGAAAGCGCAATGCATTGACCTCGTAGCCCTCCATAGCCAGCTCGGTGTGGCTGGTGAGGAAGATTATGCTGACATCCTCACTGCATTTCCGTATTCTTCCCGCCGCCTGAATTCCGTCAATTTCGGGCATTTCTATATCGAGAAATACGGCGGCAAACATGTCGGGATTCTGCTCGATCTGTCTGAGCATTTCCGCCGCCGAATCGAATATGTGCACGGTATGCTCGGAGGAGCGGTAATAATCGTCTATTAAATTTTTCAGCCCTTCCGAAAATACTCTTTCATCATCACAAACTGCAATTTTCATTTAATTTTGCTTTCCCTTCGTGATTACTTCTTTTTTATCAGACTGCCTATGCCCATGCCGAAACACATGCCTAACATGATTCCTATCGCGCGATTGTCAAAAAGCATCGGTCCCCACAGCATACCAAGTGCTGTGCCTATCGCCATACCGACACCCATATAACTGCCCTTGTTCTCGTTCTTTTTATTTTTGTTCTCGTCCATTCTAGCTGCTCCCCTTTATAGATTTTAATTTATCTGTAACGTCCACTCGAAAATCTTCGATTTTCATTGTTAGTTTTTTATTGCATATGCTACGCATATGAGATTTTTTCCGATTTTAGCTCTTTTTGCACTTTAGTTTGCAGGGGCTTTGCCCCTACGACCCCACAAGGGCGCCGCCCTTGACCCGCCAAGAGGGCTTGCCCCCTTGGATTCCCATTGTAGCACTGTCTACTTTAGTGCCGATTTATTCCTGAAACTCCCTCTGCGCCTGCAGTTCTTTGATCTTACGACTATATTTCAAGGCAGGCACCCCCGCCATAATTGAAAGCAGTAACTCCATTCCTGCGGTTACAAATTCCGTCATTGCATAACTCGCAACATATCCGTCATACGCGACCATACATATTCCCAAAGCTATTGCAACAATTGCTATCACCAAAGCTGCTGTCGCTAACATCCTGTGATACTTACGGCGCGAGGAATAATCCGCGATGAGCGAGGCGATGTCGGTATTTATCTCGAATTCCCCCATACTTGTCGGGCGAATCGCATATATTCTTGTGCCTGCATCAATATTAAATTCAGGAACGATCTCCGCGCCCGAATCGGTGAGAAATTCTATCATCCGTATGCGCTTATGTTTGCCCGTGGTATTTTTGCCGGTTTTCATCGAGGTAGTAACTCGCGCTATGTATTCTCCCGGCTCACACCGCTCGAATTTGAAGAACATTCCGAGAATTATTTTGACAGGCTTCCAGCCCTTTTGACACATTTCGTTGAGGAACTGCTCCTCGCGGTCGATAGTGAGGTATGCCCTGAATTTTGTTGTTTTCTTTTTCATAATAATTCACATTAACCCCTTTGGTTATATTAAATTAAAAACTTTCCCCGTTTTCCTGCAATACTCTTTTGCCGTTGTCCAGCAATTCTTCCAGTCGGGATATTTCGTCCCGTACCGCCTGCCTGCCCGACTCGGTGATAATGTATTCCTTCTTGCGCTCGCCCGACTCGCCGCATTCAACTATCCAGCCGCGCCCGAGCAGGGTGTTCAGCGCGCCGTAGAGCGTGCCTGCACCCAGCTTGACGCGTCCGCCGCTGAGCTTTTCGGCATTTTGAATAATGCCGTAGCCGTGCAGCGGGGTATAGAGCGAGATCAATATATAAAATACAGCCTCGGTAAGTGCGCCCTTGCTTTCATTCATGTAATCATTTCCTTCTCTTAAATTTTGCCTTGCTTTGCAAATGTGTAGAAATCGTCTGTAAGTCTGTTTATCTGGTCGATGTCACATTCAACGTCCTTGGAGGTGTGGATGAGCGGGATATAGAGCAATCTGATAAGCGAACGCTTGGTGTAGCTTATCATCACCGAATTTTTGAAACTGGCATGGTCGCTCATAAATATCATCATGCTGCGCTTATACACAGGCTTCTGACCCGCCTCCTTGAATGCCGCTGTGACGGATTTTGCAATAGGTGTTTTTTTGGTAGAAACGAAAGTCAGCACATCTCCGTAGCCAACGCAGTCGAAATTGATGACCTTGCTCTGCTTGAGATCAATGCCCTTCTTCTTGCACTGGCTTGCAAATCCTGACGAGCCAAGCAAGCCCCATTCTTCATTGTCAAAGAATACAAAGCAGCACTTGCTGCGAAGCTCATCATCTGCCGCGACCTTCTCAGCCAAAGCGAGTAGCGAAAGCACACCGCTTGTATTGTCGTTTCGGTTATTTTTGTTCTTTATGACCATTGAAGCGAACATTATCAGCAAAAGCAGAAGCAATTCGCACTCAATCACCCATAAATGTAAACTCGGGTCTATATTTTCAGATAATTCAAATAGCTTACCCGATATTAACGGGACAAGAATGAGCATCGCCAGAATCATAAATATATTCGCGCCTGTCTGACCAAGCCATTTTGATGTGCCGAGCATCCAGCCGGTCTTGCCGGGAGTATCATAATGTGCGGTGAAGATGTATTCCGCATGCGGGTCGCCCACCACGAGATTGGTGCCGTCGCCGTATGCCTTGCCCTCGGTTATCTCGCTGTCGGAATAGCCTATCTGATTGAGTTTAGTACGCAAGGTAGCGCGCAGAGCTTCTTTCTCCTTTTTCTTAAAGCGAGTGGGGTGCTTCTCAAAAATTTCATTTGCTGTCTGCTGTGTAACTGCCATAATTAGATCCCTTTCTGTGTCTTTTTTAATTTGATTTACGGAATCCGATATATCGGATTCCGTAAATAATATATCACTATCCGATATAGTTGTCAAGAGTTTTTTTGAAAAAAATGAAAATTTAACTGCCTATCACAACTCGCCAAAAATCATAACCTGCCGACAAATGCAATAAAATATATATTAAATATTCATGCATTATGCACCATGTCAATTGACAAGTCATGCAAAATTTGCCATAAAATGCCGAGGTTGTATATTGCAAAGACCTGTGCCTTATGCTATAATGCATTTATAGCTTTTGATATTATGGCGGATTTTGCCGCCTAATCGTATATTATCGTGGTAAAGGAAGGAATCCATGGACAAATCAATATTTAAGCCTAAAAAGGCAGCAGACGGTACGCAGCCGCCCGAACTCGGTCTGCCTGCAAAGCCGTTTAGAACACACGGCGGCGTTCACGTCGATCACATGAAAAACACGGCTGAGTCCAAGTCCGAAGTCATGCCTGTCCCCGCGAAGGTCGTTATCGCCATGCAGCAGCACATCGGCGCTCCCTGTGAGCCTATCGTCAAGGCAGGCGACAGCGTTACCGTCGGTCAAAAGATCGCCGACAGCCTATCCGCTGTTTGCGCTCCCATTCACGCCAGCGTATCGGGCAGGGTCAAGGCGATAAGCACCATGCTCATGCCCAACGGCGCGGAGGTGCAAACTATCGAGATCGAATCCGACGGACAGCAGACGATCTGCCCCGACCTCAAAGTGCCGATCATCACCAATCGCAATGAGCTTTGCCGCGCGGTGAGAGAATCCGGTCTGGTTGGCTTGGGCGGCGCAGGCTTCCCCGTATCGGTCAAGTTGAATTATCCCCCCGACAAACAGGTCGATACACTGGTCATCAACGGCGCGGAGTGCGAGCCTTACCTCACCTCCGACTACCGTGAGATGATAGAGGGCGCAGAGGATATAATCGACGGCGCGGAATATCTTTTCAATATATTGGAACTCAAGCGTGTGATTATCGGCATTGAGGGCAACAAGCCCAAAGCCATCAGCAAGCTTAACAGAATAATCGAAGAACGCGGTTTGCAGGATAAGATATGCGTGCTCAAGCTCAAGACATCTTACCCACACGGCGCGGAAAAGGTGCTTATCAAGGCTTGCACAGGCAGAACTGTTCCCGCCGGCAAGATTCCCGCCGATGCAGGCTGCGTGGTGCTCAACATCACCTCGGTCGGATTTATCGACCGCTATGTGCACACAGGCATGCCACTGGTCACTAAGCGAGTTACTATCGACGGCTCGGCTGTCTCTGAGCCTAAGAATGTGATAGCTCCCATCGGCACATCCATCGCCGATATAGCCGAATTCTGCGGCGGATTTACTGAAACTCCCAAAAAAGCACTCATGGGCGGTCCGATGATGGGTACCGCTCTCTACACTTTGGATTATCCCATAATCAAGCAGAACAACGGCATTATATTCATGGGCGACGAAGAGGCTCAGTCTGTGCAGATGACTGACTGCATCAGATGCGCCAAATGCGTAAGCGCATGTCCTATGATGCTCTCCCCCGTCAACATCCAGCATTTTGTCAAGACCCGCGACGTTGACAGCTTGAATGCGTTCGGTGTGATGAACTGCATGGAATGCGGCTGCTGCACCTACGAATGCCCCGCCCACCGCCCACTGGTTCAGTTCATGCGCATGGGCAAGAATATAGTAAAAAGCGGAAGATAGATTTTAAATTCATTATCCCAAGGAAGGATGATTATATAACATGGAAAATAATATGCCGCAGAGATTGTCGGTATCGTCATCTCCGCACGCTCACAGCGGAGAGAGTACCGCAATCATCATGCAGGATGTGCTTATAGCATTAGTCCCCGCCGGAATAATGTCTGTAATTTATTTCGGCTGGCAGGCATTAATGCTTATCGTGCTCTGCACTGCCGCCTGCGTACTCACTGAGTACATATGCCGCCGCGTAATGAAGCGCCCTCAGACAATAGGCGATTTCTCCGCCGCGGTCACAGGCGTACTGCTCGCATTCAACCTGCCGCCAACGATCAACCCCATATACGCCGTGCTCGGCTCGGTGTTTGCGATAGTAGTGGTCAAGCAGATGTTCGGCGGCATCGGTATGAACTTCGTCAATCCCGCTCTCGCCGCGAGAATATTCCTGCTCATCAGCTTTGCACAGGATATGAGCGAATGGTCACGTCCCTTTTTCTACCTCAGCTCCAACTCGGGTACCGACGTAGTCACCACCGCCACTCCCTTGGCGCAGATGGCTTCGGACAATACTACATTCACCACAATGGAGCTGTTTATCGGCATGAGAGGTGGCTGTTTGGGCGAGACATGCGTTATCGCGCTGCTGCTCGGCGGCATTTATCTGGTGCTCCGCAGAGTTATCACCCTTGAAATTCCTCTCAGCTTCATCGGCACAGTGGCTGTCATCGCACTTATCGCAGGACAGAATCCCCTCTGGCACATCATGTCGGGCGGCGTTATGCTCGGCGCGATATTCATGGCGACCGACTACACCACCAGCCCCACCACCCGCGCCGGCAAGATAATCTACGGCATCGGCTGCGGTGTTATCACAATGACTATCCGCCTCTTCGGCTCACTCCCCGAGGGTGTTTCGTACTCAATCGTACTTATGAATATACTCACTCCCCACATCGAGACTCTCACTCATTCCAGACCATTTGGAACGGAGGTAAGCCGCAATGCAAAATAAGACTAAAATAAATCCCGTCGAGGTGGCAAAGCCTGCGGGAATACTCACGGCTATCTGCATAATAGTCACACTGCTGCTGGCTGTGACCAACGCTCTCACCGCCGACAAGATAGCTGAAAATTCCGAAAAAGCCGCCGCCGAAAGCCGTTCAAAGGTACTGGCGGCAGACAGCTACACTCAGCTTGACGAGGCGGGCAATGTCTACGCGGCTGTGCTGGAAACGGGCGAATATGCCGGTGTCGTTGTCGTGACTGAAGCAAACGGCTACGGCGGCGCGATCAAGGTAATGACAGGCATCAAGCTGGACGGCAGTGTGTCGGGCGTTAACATTCTCGAAATGAACGAAACTCCCGGTCTGGGTGCAAAGGCAAAAGAGGACAAATTCCTCAATCAGTACAAGGGCGCATCTGAGCCTGACATGTCCGTGAAAAAGGACGGCGGCACAGTTGACGCGATCTCCGGCGCGACCATTACCTCGCGCGCCGTCACAAAGGCGGTCAACGAGGCTCTGGAAATTGCCAAGCCATACTTAGAAACCATGAATGATCAGACGGGAGGAGAAGAATCAATTGGCTAAAAGGACAATATCAATGGGCAGAAACAAGGATGAAATATCTCCCCAAACCTCCGAAAAGAAGGCGGTCTGCATAGTCGAAACCGAGACTGAGGACACCTCTGCAAAGCAGACCTCCGACACCGCCGCAAGCTCCGATGGCAAGAAACAAAATCCCGCTCTCGCTGAATTCAAGGGCGCGATGAAGCGCGGCGTTATCACCGAAAACCCTGTACTGCGTCTGGTGCTGGGTACATGCCCGACGCTGGCTATCACCACAGCCGCCTCCAATGCAATCGGTATGGGTATAGCCGCCACACTGGTGCTTATGTGCTCCAACCTTGCAATATCGCTCCTCCGCAACATCATCCCCGACAAGGTACGTATCCCCGCCTACATAACCATTATCGCGGGCTTCGTCACCATCGTTCAAATGGTGGTCAAGGCATTCGCACCCGCACTTGACGAATCGCTCGGCATTTATCTGCCGCTCATCGTTGTAAACTGCATCATCCTCGGCCGCGCCGAAATGTATGCAAGCAAAAACAAGCCCTTCCTCTCGCTGCTTGACGGCTTTGCAATGGGTGTCGGCTTCACCGCCTCACTGCTCTGCATGGGCACGATCCGCGAGGCTCTGGGCGCAGGCACGATATTCGGCATTCCGCTGCCGCTGCTCGGCGAGGGCGGGATCATGAAGCCGATACTCTTCTTCTCACTCGCACCCGGCGGATTCTTCGTATTCGGCATGCTCATCGCCGCCGCCAACAAGCTGAGCAGAAAGAAAAATCTCCCCGTGCGCAACGGCTGCGGAGACTGTCCCGCCGCCTCAACATGCAGCATGTCGGGTAAAGGAGGATGCAGATAATGAACGTACTTCAGACCATCATAACCATAATTCTCGCAGGCATCCTCACCGATAACTACGTTCTTTCGCAGTTCTTGGGAATATGCCCGTTCCTGGGCGTATCCAAAAAGCTCAACACCGCTATGGGCATGAGCGCAGCGGTGATCTTCGTCATGGTGCTCTCCACTGCGGTCACATACCCGATATACAGGCTCATTCTGGAGCGTCTCGGGCTGGAATATCTGCAAACCATCGTATTTATTCTGATAATCGCCGCGCTGGTTCAGTTGGTTGAGATAATTCTCAAGAAATTCATGCCGGCTCTGCACAAGTCGCTCGGCGTATATCTGCCGCTCATCACCACAAACTGCGCAGTGCTCGGCTGTGCAATTCTTGTCACCGAGGATTACGGCAGTGCGGCAGGCTACGGCTTCGGCGAAGGCTATCTGTATGCGATATTCTGTGCATTCGGCTCAGGTCTGGGCTTCCTGATAGCTATGGCGATATTCGCGGGCGTTCGCAAGCGCATGGAATCCTGCGACATCCCCGAATCACTTCAAGGTCTGCCCATCACACTCGTGGCGGCATCACTCGTCGCAATGTCATTCCTCGGCTTCTCGGGTGTGGTATAACAATTAATAATTAACAATTAATAATTATTGCAAAACCATCCGAAACATTCCGTTTTGTAATTCAACAGAGAGTTACAATTTGAAGCAATTATTAATTATACATTATTAATTATACATTATTAATTATACATTATTAATTATACATTGTTAATTATACATTGTTAATTATACATTATTAATTATACATTATTAATTATACATTATTAATTAATCTTAATTAAAAGGCGGTTTTTAATCTTATGAGTATACTGATACCGGTTTTGATCGTGGCGGTTATCGGAATTCTGGCAGGCGTAGGTCTGTCCGCCGCTTCGATCATAATGGCTGTACCGACGGATGAAACAGCCGAAAAGCTGACCGAGGCACTGCCCGGCGCAAACTGCGGCGCATGCGGCTTCTCGGGATGCAGCGGTTACGCCGAGGCACTCTCAAAGGGAGATGCAAAGGTCGGTCTTTGCCCCGTCGGCGGCAAGGCTGTCGCGGATGAATGCGCGGCTATACTGGGCGTTGACGCGGGCAGCATGACTCCCAAGGCGGCGATAGTACGCTGTCTGGGCACCTGCGACAACACCTCGGTCAAAATGGACTACACTGGCTTCGATTCCTGCGCGGCGGCGGCTCAGCTCTACGGCGGCATGAATTCCTGCCGCTTCGGCTGTATCGGACTGGGCGACTGCGCCAAGGAATGCGACTATCACGCCATCGAGCTGTGCAATGAAATTGCGATAGTTGACCGCGATATGTGCGTTGGCTGCGGCAAATGCGCCAAGGTCTGCCCCAAGCAGCTTATTGAGATCACCCCCCGCAAGCAGGCGGCGCAGGTCATGTGCTCCAACAAGGAAAAGGGCGCTGTCACCCGCAAAAACTGCAAGGTCGGCTGCATCGGCTGCATGAAATGCCAGCGTTCCTGCCCGTCCGGAGCTATCAAGGTGGAGAATTTCGTGGCACATGTTGACCGCGACCTCTGCACAGGCTGCGGCAAGTGCATCTCTGAATGCCCGACACACGCACTTCACGAAATATTCTGATTTCAGACAAAAAATTTAACAGCAAAAATGCAGTCAGACTGCTTAAAAAGTCTGACTGCATTTTTTATTTTCCTGTTTATCACGCGCCGTATGCATTCGTATTATTGGCGTGCGAGCTGTCATACAGTCCCTGCGCGTAGGCAGTGACCAAATCTTGGTTCTGAGCGGAAAGTGCCTTGTAGAGATTAAAAAGCTTCCTCTCCTGCTCGTTGAGCGAATGGTAAATGACATTGTGACGCTCCTCGGAAAGTCCGAGAATATAGTCACAGCTTACACCGAAGATATCAGACAGCTTGATGAGCGACTGCACGCTGGGGTAATGCTTGCCGTTTTCGTAAGCACTGACAGTCTCTTGACTGACCTCCAGCTCGATGCTGAGTCTCACCTGTGACATGCCCTTCTCTTCTCTCAGTTGTTTTATTCTGTTCATTACAGTTTCACCCAATAAATTATACAATTTATACTTGTATTTTTCAGAGGTTTATGCTATATTGATTACAGGTTCAACCTGTATTATTGTATTGTTTCCCGTAAATGTATTTTTATTTATATTACAAAGGGGGTTATTTCTTTTGGCATTTTTAGACAACAATTCAAGCAATAATAACAATGAATACTTTGGCGGAAAGTTAAGCATTATAGACAATATGCTTATGACCGGCTACGCGGCGATACCGCTCAGCAACATAAGCAAAATCTATGTAAACGACCTTTCTCAGAAGCTCAAGCTACCAAATCTGTTTTGGATATGTGCAGTTGCAGGTGTAATTACTCTTTTCACTCCGCTGTTTGTGGTAGGTATAGTTTGTATCGCTATCGCTGTACTCCTGTTCTTATACATTCGCAAGAAAAATAATCAACATGAATACGGTCTTTGTATTGAGTCCAACTCAGGCTCAATAGAAATGTACAAAAGCGATAACAAAGATATTTTATTTAAAGCACAGCACCAAATAGAACATGGAATTATCGCTTTAAATAAAGGTGAGCCGTGCACTACTCTTACAGTCTACATGAACAACGGAAATATTAGCTATGAGAGCAAAGACGTCATTGTTCATGGAGATGCAAGCAATATAAACACAGGAAATAATAATAATTTCGGAGTGTGACCCTATGATTGATTTTAAAATGTCCGCTCCTCCCAATGGCAGCAATTCTATTTCTATCAACAACGGAGATATAAGCTATAAAAACAACAGTGTTACCGTTTATGGTTCTGCCAAAAATATTAATACAGGCGATAACGCAACATTTCAGGATAACAGCAAGTCCGAAATTGACTGGGAGGGATTGCAATCAGACCTAAACTCCTTATACCAAAAAGTGTCAAGAATCAATGACGATACTTTAAGAGTTGATGTGTGTGATACTGCTGACGAACTTCAAAATGCTGTCAAAAATAAGGATGAATCGGCAGTGTTGTCAACTCTCAAACGTGCTGCAACAGGTACACTTGACTTCATCAAAGCACTTTCGCTTCAGGTCCTTCCAAGCCTTATCTTAAAAAAATACGGGTGAATGGTACATAAATAATACAGGCAAAGCCAAAGCCGCGGTGGGATATGCGAAAAATCCTGCGGCGGCTTTTCTGTGTGCGCTTGACAAGGCGGGAATGCTTTGGTATAATCTATTTAGAATGTTATCTAAATTAGACGATTTTCTAAATAATAATATCTGCGAAAGGAATGACGCTGATGGGTTTTCCCGAGACGTTTAAGGCACTGTCCGACCCCGTAAGGCGCGAGATCTTGCTCATGCTGCGCGGCGGACGAATGGCGGCAGGCGAAATTTCCTCAAAATTTGATATGACGGGCGCGACGGTGTCCTATCACCTGAGCCAGCTCAAAAAAGCGGGACTTATTTACGAGACTAAGGAGAAAAATTTTATCTATTACTCGCTGAATATCTCGGTGTTTGAGGAAATAATGCTGTGGTTCAACCAGTTCACCAACACCACTGACAAAAACGAAAACGAGTCATCCGAAAAGGAGGAAAATGCAAATGAAGAATGATGTCAAAGGATCCCGCAAGGTTCTCACCCTCCGCGACATTTTGTTCGGTCTGCTGTGTCTGGTGGGCATGGTGCCGGGACTGATATTTTACAGCCAACTGCCCGACCCGCTCCCAATCCACTGGGACATAAACAATCAGCCGAACGGCTTCGCCCCCAAGCCGTTTGTAATTTTCGGTCTTCCGCTTATCATGTTTGCATTCCACCTGCTCTGCTGTGCTATCGACAGCATCAAAAGCAACGATACCACTCCGCCGGCGATAAGAACTCTCACGCGGCTGATAATTCCCGTCATCACCATAATCCTTGAATCTATAACCGTTATGTATGTGGCAGATATGCTCACCGACATCGGCTTGATATGCCTCCTGATAGTGGGAATCCTATTCATCCTTATGGGAAATTATCTGCCCAAAACTCAGCCTAACCAAACATTCGGCATCAAATTCCCGTGGACCTACTATAACGAGGACGTTTGGCACAGAACTCACCGACTGGCGGGCTGGATGACCGTGCTCGGCGGAGTAATAATAATCATCACCGCATTTTTGGGCGCATATTATGTCTCTTTGGCAGCAGCCTTCATCGCACTTATCGTGCCTGTGGTTTATTCGTATGTAATCAGCATAAAAAAATAAAAAACATTGCCGTGCAGTTAAATTTAATCTGCATGGCAATGTTTTTTGTCATTATTTTAAAGCTCAAATGTCCAGGAATATTCCCTTCGCCTTGAATTTTTTCTCCTTGCGGTTGATCTTCTTGAGTCTCAGCTTGAGCTTGCCAACTACGATAAACAGCAGCACCAGTGCCGCGAAAAGCAGGCACAGCCACATAAGACCCATTGTGTGATCTCCGCCCATCTGCTCGTATATCGTCTTGCTCAAATATGTCTCGCCCGACGTTTTGAGCGACTGGGTGAGCTTGCTCATCTTGTCAAATATCGCGAGCAGGTTCGCCACTATGCCTACGCACAGACCGACAAACGCGAAATTCAGCGCACCGCTGACCGCCATACGCTGCTCGGAATCGTGGATATTATAGGCAACTCTGGTGAGCGGGCGCATTTCATCCTCGGGCGGACGGAGCATGGCATATTCGGCGCGGCTGTCCATAGCCATAGGAGGGGGCGGAAGAGCCTCGCGTGCGGCATTATCCTCGCCCTGCGGCAGTGAAGATGCCGCGAGCTTTGCGCCGCATTGTCCGCAAAAAATATCATCGTCGGCATTTTTTGCGCCGCATGATGAACAATACATCGGCAATTACCTCGCTTTCTGTCTTAAATCGTATCGTAAGATGTTATCTGTGCTTTCGGGGAACGAACTTGCGGATAAGACGCTTGATGAGCATTATCACGCCGATGACTGCCAGCGCTGTGAACAGCACCATTATCACCAGCAGCAGAATATTGCCGAATATCTCGTCCGCGCTGTCGTTATGATAAACATAATTTGAATTCAAACTGGTGCTCATTTCATTGGAGGAAGTGAACCACGCTATCATGCCCTCGATGCTGTTGGTGTAAATAATGTAGAGCCAGCCCGCAGCAGCTATCAGCAGGATGATAATGGGAGCTACCAGACCCTTTTTCTTGGGTGGCGGAGGAGGCGGCGGCGGCGGAACATCTCCGTCGTGGGGTTTACCCTCTCTCACGGGGACCATATCCCTCACCTCTTTGCCGCACTTTGGGCAGTGTGCGGAATCGTTGGGCATCTCTGTGCCGCAGAATTTACAGAACATAACTTTTTATCTCCTTTCACAACAGGAGCTGCATGCCGCAGCGTCTGTTTTTTATTTACTCTCCGTATTATCCGATATTATCTCGTGGTCGGCGCAGTATTGCTTGATGTTGTTCATGTCGGTCACAGAGTCGGCATTGCACAGCATCTCATACAGCGTATCGGCATAACTGCGGTAGGTCGTCGCCTTTTTCACATAAATACCGTTGAGCAGACCGCTGTTTTCCGACAGCCACTCATAACGCTTTGCTTGATATTCAGTATACCACACGAAATAGCAGCAGTCGCAGAAGAGTTTTTCCTCTTCGGTATAATCCGTGCCGAGTATTTCGTTGAATTTATCAGTGTATTCCTGCAGGAAGCTGTAATCCTCTGCCTTGCCCTTTTTGGTGAGCAGGTCGTCAATGACCTCGTCAAAGTTCGGGTTGCGCACATCCTCCACCAGCGCGAGCATGCGGGTGTATTTTTCGTTATCCACCTGCTCGATGTTTGACGTGCAGAAGGGGTTGCTCATGACCCACGCGGTCGCCCACACACCGCCGATGATTATCGCTATCACCAAAATACAGCCGATAAGAGTTTTGATCACGCCCTTTGCCATGCTCTGCTTGGATCTCACCTTCGGCGGTGCCAGAACTATAGTCGGTCCCGTCGGACGGGTGTCGTTCTCAGGCTTAGGCTCGGACTGCGGCGGGACATCACGCGGCGGAACGTCATTCGCCTGCGCGCCTGCGTCAGACTTCGGCGGCTCTGTATAAGCCGGTCCCTCAGAAGCTGGTTCCCCCGGTGCACCGGTAAAATTCTCGCTGCCGTCGCCCTGCGGTATCGGCTGATCGTCATCTATGTCATCTGTATAAGTAGATCTCGCACCGCATTTGGTGCAGAACTTTACACCGCGGCGAAGCTCTGTGCCGCATTTGGAACAATATGCCATTAAAATCCCTCCGTAAATACAGCCGCGTCAAAAATCATCAAATGGCTGTCATTAATAAAGATACACTTACATTATGACACAAATAATTAAAAACGTCAACAGTTTCATTGAGAGATTATATAAAATTGACAGATGAAATGTCGTTAATTTTCGTATTTTTCAAAGGTCGAGCCGCTCCAGTTGACTATCACCGTCACGCCCTTGTATTTATTGAAGAGCCAGCCGAGTCCCTTGTGGTGTCTCTTAACTTCGATAAGTGCGTCGCGCAGGCGTTTTCTCTCCTCATCAAACTCGCCAGTCTCGTTCATAATGAAGTGCGAGGTGAAGTTGGGGATGCCCTGCTTCATGTATATCACGCTCTCGTAGTTGATAAGCGCGATGAAGCGGTCGGACAGTATAAGGTCAAGCTTGTCCAGCATTTCATCATCAACCTCGGGACGATGGCTGTAAAGCATAAGGTCGCCGAATCTCAGCAGTACGCCGTCAGCCTCAGAAATCACGGCATAAATGGAAAACGACACAGGGTTTTCGTTCTGTATCTTCATGGCGACATACTTGCCCTTGTTGGCGGGAAGCTCAAATTCAAGCTTGTATTCCTCGAACTGCGGGAATCTTTCTTTCAGTCTTTCGACACACTTTTCTACATCAGCATTTAACGATTTTGACAAAATAATACTCACCTTTCCGTTGTGTTTTTGATTTTTATTCTAACACCGAAATATTAATTTATTATTAATTACTTCCATCTAAGGTGAATTTAAAAAAATCATCACGGAGCAAAATCCTCGCTCACATCGTATTCCACCGTATCGCTGAAATGCCACCACTCGCCAGAATACGGCTTAAATCCGCACTCTTCCATGATTTTTTCGAGCAGCAGCGCATTTTGCTTTGCCGTCTCGTTCTCCACGTCGGAATAATCGCGATCGGCGAGCGCGGTGAAATCGTCAAACCCAGTGGGCATTGCGACCTCGCTCCCGTCAAGGCTCACCAGCGTGACATCCACGGTATTCCCGCGGCTGTGGGAGGAGTATTTCTTGTTCGGATTTGCGACATACGTCGGGTCGGGGCATATCTCCCACAGCTTGAACTGCGCGGATACGGGGCGAAAGGCATCCCATACCTTCAGGCAGAAGCCGCTCTCGCCGAGCCTTTCCTGCGCCTGACTCAACTTTTTCACTGTGCCGTATCTCAAATACGCCTTATTGAAATCATAAATTTTCTTGCCCGTAAAATTATCCGTTGTCGCATACTTCAACTCGACCCGAATGCTCTCAATGTAATCGGTCACGCACACAAAATCCTCGTCGCTCGGCAGTATTATGGGGCGTTCGCTCGCAGTCGCACCGTCGCTCGCCGTTACAAGATCCACCGCACTGACATTCTTGTCGTTGTCCACTGCCGAGACGAAGTTTTGCCTGCCGCCGAGCTTGTCCGCAATCATAAATGCCGCGATAACGGAGAATATCAGCGCTCCGCAACCGCACAAAGTCACCCATTTTATCACAATTTTTTTATCCATACCGTTCCTCTTATGTCACAAATACTTCAACAAATCCGTCAGATCTTCCGCGACAAAATCAGGCTTTGCCGCAAGCAGATCCACATCTCCCAATGCGCCCCAGCCTTGCTTTATCCACACGGTATGCATGCCGAGGGCGGCGGCGGGAGCTATGTCGTTATCCAGACGGTCGCCCACCATCACGCACTCCGAGGGCGCACAGTCGGCTTTAGACAGCGCCGTCTCGAATATTCGCGGGTCGGGCTTGGCGAAACCCACCTCCGCCGATGCCGCCACCACGTCAAAATACTGCCTTATGCCGAAGGCTTCAAGTCTCTGCTCCGAGCCTGTCGGCTGATTGGCTATTATCCCCAGATGATATTTCGCCGCAAGTTCTGCCAGCACAGCCGCGCAGTCGGGATAAAGCCGCTCTCCGCCGCAGTCCCACAATACCTTTTTCAGTCCGAACGCCGCCAATGCCTGCTTGTAGCCGTCGAGATTCTTCCTGTAATTCCGCGCCATTTCCCCGCGAAAATCCTCTTCGGTCGGGGCATTCGCCTGCATTAATGTATCGGCGATGCGCTTGTCGTCGCTGATAAGCTCGTCGATAAGCGTGCTGCCCATGTCAAAAAATATGTACTTTATCATCTGCTGCAACTCCTCTCTGCAAAGCAAAATCCGCCATGATTTCTCGCGGCGGATTTATAGTTATTTTCTTAGAGCCTGTTTAGTATCTCGGCGTGCACGGATTGCGCTGTCAGATTTTGTGCCAGATGCAGGAAATTTCTTGCAGCCATACTGTCGTATTGCAAAAGAAATTTACAAAATATGGCGCAAAAGATGCAAGCAAGGCGGGTGCGAAGGGATACTAAACAGGCTCTTAATACTTGTAAGGATTGTTGTCATCGTCCGAAT
Source organism: Acutalibacteraceae bacterium (assembly GCA_045133435.1). Classification (GTDB taxonomy): domain Bacteria; phylum Bacillota; class Clostridia; order Oscillospirales; family Acutalibacteraceae; genus RUG762. The sequence goes on along the minus strand of JBGUUF010000544.1, from coordinate 402 downwards.
ATGTGATCTCCACATTTTCGTTGGTATATTCATCGTTGTTTTTCTTTGATGTCTTTCCGCGGATAATGCCGATCACTTTCTTTATCTGATCGCCCGTGCGGCTGAAAAATGTCTGCCGCTCGTGGCTATCCTCAAATTTGACCGAACCCGATGTCTGCGGCTGACTACAGCTTACCGGGGGCGGTGAAAATGTTTCGGGCGGAAAACTGTATGATTCCGACGGCTGCGGCTGAGGATACGATTCCACAGGCGCTGACGGTTCTTCCTCGTCCTTGGGGAACATAGTTATCGGCTTGTATTCCTCTTCTTCGTCCTTGGGGAACATAGTTATCGGCTTGTATTCCTCTTCCTCGTCCTTGGGGAACATAGTTATCGGCTTGTATTCCTCTTCCTCGTCCTTGG
>JBGUUF010000543.1:0-3589 GCA_045133435.1 Acutalibacteraceae bacterium | reverse complement strand
ATAAAAATCATCCCCTTGAAATAGCTGCTGTTGATTGTCTACTATTATACATTATTTTTCGCATAAATGCAACGGGTTTTATCGGCAAATTTAAAAAATGATATATCAAATATTGTCAAAAGCTTGTTTAAAATTCCCTTTGCCTGCATAAAATAAGCTATAAACATTTATGTGAAAGGAATTGAATTTGCCTATGAAAAGAAAAATTGCGGCGGCATTTACCGCGTTGTGTATATTCTGCAGCACGGTTTCGGTCAATGCATACGCCGCGCCCGAAAATTCCGCCGACACTCAGGAGAATACCGCTCAGAGCGCAGACAATCCTTTAAGTTTGACCGCCAAAGCCGCCGTGCTGATGAACGCTGAAACGGGGCAGATAGTCTACTCGCTGAATTCTCAGGAGCAGCTTCCCGAAGCCTCTATCACCAAGGTAATGACCATGCTGTTGATATTCGAGGCATACGACGCGGGCAAAATAAAAATGGACGAGATGGTGACATGCAGCGAATACGCCGCATCTATGGGCGGCTCACAGATATGGCTCGAACCAGGCGAGCAGATGACGGTTGATCAGCTCATCAAGGCGGCATTCGTCGGCTCGGCAAACGATGCCTGCGTCGCACTGGGCGAACATCTCGCAGGCTCAAACGAGGCCTTCGTCTCCATGATGAATCAGCGCGCAGAGGAACTCGGCATGGTGAACACCTTCTACGTCAACTGCACAGGCCTTGACGCTGAGGGACACGTCACCTCCGCACAGGATATCGCCATAGTCTCAGCCGAACTGCTCAGACACGAGGAGGTTCTGAATTACACCACGATATGGATGGACACTCTCCGCAACGGCGAGCTTCAACTGAGCAACACCAACAAGCTGCTCAAGCAGTACAGCGGTGCTATTGGACTTAAAACCGGCACAACCAGTCAGGCAGGCTGCTGCATTTCCGCCGCCGCCAAGCGCGACAATATGACCATGATCGCGGTGATTCTCGGCGCACCCGACAGCAAGAGCCGATTCGGCGACGCAAAAAAGCTGCTTGACTACGGCTTTGCCAACTGGGAACTGGCTGACACCTCGCAACTGACGGTCGATCTGCCCGAAGTCGCCGTCACCAACGGCATGGAGAAAAAGGTCGGTGCGTATGTCGACATGTTGGGAAATGTGCTCGTGGAAAAGGGCAAGGCGAAGGACATCCGCGTGAATGTGGACATCGCCGAGAGCCTTGAAGCGCCCGTGTCGATCGACCAGTGCATAGGCAAGGTCACGCTTATGCTAGGCAACGAGACTTTAGGCAGCTACGACATCCGCGCCGATCGCGGCTCGGAAAAAATCACATTCTCATCTGCATTCGGCGAACTGCTCAAGGGTCTTGCACAGATGTGACATCAAAACAGGAGTACACCCGAACTACCTCGGCTGTACTCCTGTTTTTTCACTTCATGTATCTTTTTATAAAGCGTTCCTTGTCCACTTCAAGCATCTTCCGCGCCAACGCATCAGCCTTTTCTATCACGGTTCTTTGATAGGCACACTGCACGGGCGAAACGGTATTCATATCGCCACACTGCTGAAAATTCGCGCATGAGCAGTCGTTGACGCACCGCGATTCAATTGCGCACCCGTCACAGCATTCGGGTTTCTTCAGACTTTGATGATAAATTCTGCTCTGCGCCGCCGTGTCGATGCCGTCAAAAACATTGCCCATTAGATATTCCGCGCGATCGTTGAACTGAATGCAGGGATATATCGCGCCGTCAGCGTCGATAATCAGCTTGCGCCGACCGAGCTGACAGAGGTGCTTGGGTTTGTTCTTGGTGATATTCAAAATCTTTTCGTCAAAGTTATTGAAGCAAATATTCTCGCCATTGGCAAATCTGCCCAATACATAATCCGATATTTTGTCAAACTCATCAGCCAACGCACTCATCAATTGCTCATTCCATCCCGCTTCGGGGCGCATATCTATGGCGAGATTCAGCGTTTTAACTCCGCTTTCGTAGAGATAAATCACAGATTCCGCTGCGGAATCCACCGTGTTTGCCGCGACCGTCGCCATAATAAACGCATTCGGCTGATATTTCAGCAGCAGTGCGAGCTTTTCGTCCAGCGCGGCAAGACAGTCCCGCCCGTCGGCATAAATACGATTATCGCGGCTCATCAAGCCGTCGTGCGACATGGCGATTTTGATATTGTTTTCCACCGCGAATGTCAAAAACTCTTCATCGAGCAACAAGCCGTTGGTGGTCATGTTGTAATTGAACTGCTTGTCGGCAAAATTTTTAGCATGCTCCACACATTTGCAAATCAAATTCTTTTGCAGCAACGGTTCTCCGCCAAAGAACGAAATTCCGCAGCTTTTCAGACTGTTTTCCGCAACGAACTCAACCGCTCTCAACGCAGTTTCCTCGCTCATAGCGCAGGATCCGTGCGTCTCGAAGCAGTATTTACAGCGCAGATTGCACTGTTTCGTTAAAATCAAAGATATGTTCATAGGTTAAACCTGCTTTTGTCAAACATAGCCATAATGTCTCCCATTAAGGCTTCTTCATCTTCCAATTCCTTTTCCGAACGCGGATGCACTCTTGGAACAAATTCATATTTCGTCACCTGCTCCATATTCTCTTGCATCAGTTCAGAACGGGAATATCCAGCATCATATTTTTTCACTTTCTTCACTTTCATTGTTAAAAACCTACTCCGCGCCGCCCTCGGGAATATACGCCACATCGCCGTCTAACGTAAGTTCCTCATCACTTTCGCAGTCGGACGAAAACTCATCGGAGGAAACACATGTCATCCCGCCGTCATATTCTTCGGGATAATATTCCAGACCGCCCGCTATACCGTTGTCGCACGATGCCAGACCTCCGCATATCAGCGAGGCGGCAGTCACCGCCAATGCACCTTTTTTCAGCAAATCAGTACGCGAATAACCCGCGTCGTAGTTTTCCACTTTTTTTACCTTCATAGTTAAAAACTCCTTTCCATTTGAATTTCTATTAATATAACCTTTCAAAATCCAAAACGGTTGGAAAAAAATAAAAAATCCCGACACTTTTTCAAGCATCGGGATTCGTATTCACAAAATTAGACGGGATGAACCTTCTCAGTCATGTCGGCATGTGCGCTGTCAATGCCATATTTTGCATCGCGGCGCTTCTGGAAGAACTTAGTTGCAACCTGACCGAAGCATGCGTAGGAGAGAACGTCCTCTTCCTGCTCGAGATATTCTGTCATCTCGGAGCGGAGCTTATCGAGTTCCGGCTCGAGGAGATCAGCAGGACGGCAGTCGATGGGTTCGAGGTCGCCGATGATCTTCTTGCGGAACTTGGGGTCGATGGCAACGGGAGTTTTGCCGTATGTGCCCTGAACCAGACCCTTGAATTCCTTTGTGGTCATCTTGTAGCGCTCACCGCAGATAACGTTGAGCACAGCCTGTGTACCGACGATCTGAGAGGTCGGTGTAACGAGAGGCGGATAACCTGCATCCTCACGGACGCGCGGAACTTCGTTGAGAACTTCGTCGAGCTTGTCGAGCTTACCTGCTTCTTTAAGCTGAGATACGAGGTTGGAGAGCATTCCGCCCGG
>JBGUUF010000542.1:0-4095 GCA_045133435.1 Acutalibacteraceae bacterium | reverse complement strand
GGAATCAGCGTAATTCCACTGCCGAACGTCTCGGAAAGTGCCTGACTGATTTCCTTCTCTTTTGTCGTGATTATAACAGCCGCCTTGCACTTGTCAAGACCCTCAACGATAAAGTCAACGGTTTTGAGCGCCGCGGCGTAAGTAACAATTGAATAAAGGGGGAGCACCCAACTGTTGAGAATAATTCCGACAGCCACATAAAGTGCTATGTTGTAGATCATCACGAATGTACCCACGGTGAGGGAGAGCTTCTTTGCAAAAATTACCGCGAGAACTTCGATACCGTCGATAGCACCGCCGAAACGGATGGTCAAACCACTGCCAATGCCCGACACGATACCGCCGAATATAGCGCACAGGAACAAATCATCCTGCGCAAAAGGCGAAACTGTCGAAACATCAACGGGAAGTATATCGGTAATAACGAAAGCGGATATAGAGTAAACCGCCACGGCATAAATCGAATATATCGTAAATACCGCGCCCTGCTTGCGGTAACCGTATATGAATACCGGAATATTGAGCACGATAAGGAAGAACGACAGGGAGAAGAATTCAGGCGTTATCTGTCCCAGCAGCATTGACGTACCAGAAATACCGCTGTCGTACAATTTAACAGGCGACAGGAACATCGTGACACCGATGGAGTTAATTATACCCGCCAGCGTAAGTACAAGAAAGTTGAAGGGCGAGAGTTCTTTCAGATTGGCTTTGATTTTTTTCAAATTAAGTCCTCCTTTATGAATAATCGTTTTGTAAAAAATTCATTTTTGCGGTATCAAAATCTATACTAATATAATATCACTCAAATTGGTTTTATTCAACTTGAATAATCGAATTTTGAAGATTTTGTATCTATATACAAAAAATATGTCGATATGTTAAATTTATATCACGAAAATGTAGGCGGAGCAAATAAATGTATAAGCTGTGTTGTGAGCGTGATAAAACAGTTACAACTATGATATATTTGCGGGATCAGTGATGAAAATAAAAGAATACGCGCCGATTCATGCAAAATCAACTGCAATCAGCGCGTAAAAAGTGTGGAAATAACCATAGACATCTTACAATTCTTCCAGTGCGGATAAAAATTGCTTGATCTCGCCGGTGCTTGTAAAAGCGGACGGGCAGATACGCACTGTGCCGCTGTTTTGGGTGCCCATCGCTCTGTGGGCATCACCTGTGCAATGCAGTCCCGCCCTGACCGCAATACCTTTTTGCCCCAGTTTTTCGGCGATTTCTTCTGAGGGTGTATCCTTAAAGTTAAAAGACAACAGCGGAACGTGCGTTTCGGAACTTGGCTTGGCGGTGTAGAGAGTACATTTTTCGTTTTCCGCAATCGCGTCATATGCCATGTTTATCAGCCGAAATTCGTGCCGTTCAATTCGCTCCCGAGTCACATCGCTGATAAATTTCAATCCCGTGTCAAGTGCGGCGATCGCGGGCACATTAAGAGTTCCGCTTTCCAAACGGTCGGGAAGAAAATCAGGCTGGATGTTTAATCCCGACATGCTGCCCGTACCGCCTTCGATAACGGTCGCAAGCTGACGGTCGTTGTTAATTATGAGCAGTCCAAGCCCCATAGTGCCGTATAAACCTTTGTGAGCAGGCAAACAAATATAGTCCGCTTTCAGCTTTTTAAGGTCAATTTCAGCTGTTCCACCGCTTTGTGCACAGTCTATGCCGAACAAGATCCCGTTTCGCGCCGCAAGCTCGCCTAACTCATATATCGGCAGTTTTATGCCGAAGGCGTTCGAGGCGTGGGTGCAGAATATCATTTTTGTATTTTTCCGCATCTGACGGCGGAATTCCGCCACCGTGGAATCTGGGTCGCATTCATGTACCTTCGCCGTGCTGAACTGAACACCGCATTTTGCAAGCTGCATCACAGGGCGGGTGACGGCGTTGTGTTCGAGATTTGATATGATCACATGGTCACCGGGTTTCAGAATTCCTTTCAGCACATAATTGACCGAGTGGGTGCATGACGGGGTAAATATCACACATTCGGGCGATTTCGCACCGAAAAATTCGGCTGTACGGCATCTGCATTTGTATACCAGTTCTGACGAGCGCATCGCCATGTCATAACTGCCCCGCCCGGGGTTTGCACCGCTGTTTATTACTGCATCCGACATGGCGAGCACGGTGTCTCGCGGTTTAGGCCATGTTGTCGCCGCATTGTCAAGATAAATCATAGAATATCGCTCCTCTTTTTTACCATAAATTTATGGCATAGTAAAATTACGGTATCACCATAATACCCGCCGAGCGGATAAGACTTTCTGCCCGCCAGCTGTTTCCGTTGTCAACATATATTGCATACAAACATCCGTATTTTCCACTGCTGTCCGAGAGCTTGCGTATCTCGCACTGAATCCCGTTGTTTCTGACAATTTCACAGGCGCGCATGGCAAGCGTGGATGAGCCGATCTTAATAGCTGTTCTTTCCAAATTTCAATTCACCGTCCTTCGCTTTAAAATATCTCCTTCTTATAAAACAAAAACCGAACTGACGCAAAAGGTATCTTTACCATAATATGCATCAATTCGGTTGATTGTGTAGTTGTAATGCTTATACCAGCAAGGCGACGGCATGGGCGGAAATGCCTTCACCGTTGCCCGTGAAGCCGAGCTTTTCTTCGGTGGTGGCTTTTACACTTATCTGCGATACATCCACTGAGCAAGCCTTGGCGATAGTCTCGCGCATGGCAGTGATATGCGGCGACAGCTTTGGAGCCTGCGCGATCACTGTGGAGTCGATGTTGCCTATTTCATAACCGTTTTCGCGAATAACGCGGCAGACCTCACTCAGCAGCAGCATACTGTCAGCGCCGAGAAATCTGTCGTCATTGTCGGGGAACAGTTTGCCTATGTCGCCCAGAGCCGCCGCACCAAGCAGTGCATCTGAAATCGCGTGAGCCAGCACATCCGCGTCGGAATGTCCGAGCAAACCTTTTTCATATTCGATCTGTACGCCGCCGAGTATTAATTTGCGTCCTTCCACAAGGCGGTGAACGTCATAACCGTGTCCGATTCTCATATAAAACAAGTCCTTTCGTTTAATTAATTTCAATGATATTTTAGCATAATAAGGGAATAAACGCAAATGCTTTTAATAATATCGGAAATACTTGGTTTGGATATGTGTATTTTAATTAGTTTGCATGTTTTTTGTGTCGTAAATTGGTTAATTAATATCCTTGACAAATCTCAGCACTTTTAATAAAATTATTGTAGTACCTTATGATAATGCATTATCATAAAAGTTGGTTAATAAATTGTCAGCAAGGTGATTAAAAAAATCTTCAGATAGGTTGTGAAAACTAATGTCAAACATCTCCTCGGTCAATATTGGCGAAAATCAAAATTTCCTCAATAACGAGGATGAAGAATTTGATCTTCTCGGATTCTTGTATCTTCTCAGATCTAAAATCGTCTACATACTTGTGGTCTTTATTCTCGGCGGAGTGCTTTCGGGAATATTTACCAAGTTCTTTATTGATCCGACATATACTGCTGTTACTAAGTTATATGTGGTATCAGCTTCTACGGATTCTTTGGTAAATCTCTCTGACCTTCAGATCAGCTCATCACTTACTGCTGATTATGAGCATCTTATTCTCACTCGTCCCATTCTCGAACAGGTAATAACAAATCTCGGTCTTGAAGATGTTTATACCACCGAAACCATAAAAGAAACTATCACGATAACCAATCCCGAGGATTCGCGTATGCTTTATATCTCAATAGAAACAAAAAATCCTCAGCATTCTATGGATATTGCAAACGAGATAGCAAAGCAGACGGTGGAACAGCTTGGCGATCTGATGGACAGCACCCCGCCGAAAATTGCTGAAAAAGCTGTATATCCCGAAATGCCCACATCTCCCAGCCTTGTCCAAAACATAATAATTGGATGTATGCTTTTCGCAATAACATACATCGCAGTTCTGTTGGTCCGCTTCCTGATGGATAACAAGATCGACAGCGAGCAGGATGTTGAAAAATATCTCGGCATGCCTCCGATCAGCATAATTCCTGAGATGTCAAAGAAATAATATAATTTTTTAAGGATGTGTCAAATTGCGT
>JBGUUF010000541.1:0-1335 GCA_045133435.1 Acutalibacteraceae bacterium | reverse complement strand
TACGCTATGGACAGAGACAACCGCTGGGAGCGCGTTGTCAAGGCATACTCCGCAATGGTCTACGGCGAGGGTATCATGAATTCTGACCCCGTTGCTGCAATCAAGGCTTCTTACGAGCAGGTTGACGCTGAGGGCAAGAATATCACTGACGAATTCGTTATCCCGGTAGTCTGCACCGAGGGTGCTAACATCAAGGCTGACGATTCTGTCGTATTCTTCAACTTCCGCCCCGACCGCGCAAGAGAGATCACCAGAACTTTGGTCGATCCCGACTTCACAGGCTTCGAGCGCAAGAACGGCGCATTCCCGCTCTACTTCGTCTGCATGACTCAGTACGATGCAACTATGCCTAACGTAAATGTTGCATTCAAGCCGCAGTCCCTCACAAATACTTTGGGCGAGTATATTTCAAACAAGGGTCTGACACAGCTCAGAATTGCTGAGACTGAAAAGTACGCTCATGTAACATTCTTCTTCAACGGCGGCGTTGAGAAGCAATATGATGGCGAAGACAGAGCACTCATTAAGTCGCCTGCTGTCGCAACATACGACCTCCAGCCTGAAATGAGCGCATATCTCGTCAGAGACGAAATCGTTGAGAGAATCAACTCCGGCAAGTACGACGTTATCATTCTCAACTTCGCTAACTGCGACATGGTCGGTCACACAGGTATTTTCGACGCTGCAAAGGCCGCTGTTGAGGCTGTTGACGAGTGCGTCGGCGATGTAGTTAAGGCTGCTGTTGACAACATGGGCGGCGTTGTGATGATCACAGCCGACCACGGCAATGCCGACCAGATGCTTGAGGCAGACGGCTCTCCCTTCACAGCTCATTCCACTAACCCCGTACCTTTCTGCGTAGTCGGTTATGACTGCAAGCTCCGCGAAGGCGGTCGCCTTGCTGACATCGCACCCACAATGCTCGAGGTTCTCGGTCTGGAACAGCCTGCTGAGATGGACGGCGTTTCGCTCATCGTTAAATAATCAAAAAATTATTCTATAAAAACGACAAACAAAGCGGACATCGGTTACAGTTGCCCGCTTTGATTTGTTTGCTTAAATGCTTAAAAGGATTGTTGTAAAATGTATCAAAACTATATTTTTGACCTTTACGGCACGCTGGTTGACATCAACACAAACGAGAGCAAGCCTTATTTGTGGAAAAAGGTCACCGAATTATACGCATATTACGGCGCGCATTACAAGCCGGCTGAATTCAAAAAGGCGTATCTTCGCCTTTGCTCCAAGCACACTGAGGATTTAAGAGCTAAAAATGGCGCGGAACATCCCGAAATTCAGCTTGAATATGTGTTTATGGACTTGTTCACCGAGAAA
>JBGUUF010000540.1:0-2472 GCA_045133435.1 Acutalibacteraceae bacterium | reverse complement strand
TTCTCATAAATGCGACTTGATTTAAGGAAAACACAGTGATTTTTTATGAAATATTTCACTTTAATCACATTTGAGCGAAATACTCTTTGTCTAATTTTTATATTTTTAGCATAAATGCGAATTTTGACAGTAGTGCAGGCTTTAATAGTGTTATAATTGCGACAGTTGAAAGATGCTGATGCGAATATGCGACAGAACTTTTAACGAAAAATCAACCGGACCTGTTTGGATAACCGAATAACAGATTTTCGGTCAGCAGACGAGGTCAATTAAGGAGGGATTGCCTATTGAGCAATTCAGAAGAAAAAACTCTTGAGGAAGGAGGCAGAGGTTCGGGCAAGATGCCCACTGCGGCGGCTTGCAGGGCACGGCATTATGACGTTGCCGAGAGCATCATCCGCATTGTGGAGAATGCCTTGGAGGATGAATTTGAGCCGTACCGATATGTCGAGACGCTCAAGGACGGAAGCGCGACTGTGCTGGACTGCTCCACACTTGGCGCGCTCAATGAAGTGCGGCTGGGTCGGATAGTCAAGCTGCTCGCCGATTTGTTCGACATTCAGCGAGCGGCGTTGGGAATCCCCTGCGTCAAGGAGAAGAACGACAATCTTAATGCTCACAAAAAGCTGGCGCAGGAGCTTCACCTTGCGGACAGGAAATTTGAGCTGGAGCTGATGAGAATGGAGCGCGAATATGCGGTGCAGGAGACACAGCACGCCGACGAGGATTTTCTGAGGGCTCTGGGAGCGGTCGTTCCACAAGAGGATGAGGAGGTGGACGCGCTTGACGAAGAGTTCGGCGGATGAGCAGTATATGTCGCTTGAAAAGCGCGTCGAACGGCTGAAAAATTCGGTCGTGCGCAAGAGGGGTCCGAGCGGGGCAAAATTTGAATTCGCCGAGTTTTCGCCCAAGCAGAAGACCGTTATCTGCTGGTGGAAATCGCAGAGGTACAGGCGGTGCGACGGTGTTATTGCAGACGGTGCGGTGCGCTCGGGCAAGACGGTTTCGATGGTTATGGGCTTCTGCCTGTGGGCGATGTCGGAATTCGACGGCTGTTCATTTGCAATCTGCGGTAAGACGCTAGGCTCGCTCAGGCGCAATGTTATCGAGGTCGCCAAGCAGACGTTGCCTGCGCTTGGGTTTAAAATCAGCGAAAAGCGCAGCGAAAATCTGCTGATTATTTCGGGGTGCGGTCATCGCAACAGCTTTTACTTATTCGGAGGAAAGGACGAAGGCTCACAGGATTTGATCCAGGGAATGACGCTTGCGGGCGTTTATTTCGATGAAGTGGCGCTCATGCCCGAATCCTTCGTCAGTCAGGCAACTGCGAGATGCTCTGTTCCGGGGTCGAAATGGTGGTTCAACTGCAACCCCTCGGGTCCCTATCATTGGTTCAAAAAAGGGTGGATAGACAGTGCGGCGGAACGCAATCTGCTGTATCTGCATTTCACTATGGCGGACAATTTCAGTTTGACCGACGATATTCGAGCGAGGTATGAGCGGATGTATTCGGGAGTGTTTTACGAGCGGTATATTCTGGGCAAGTGGTGTATGGCTGAAGGTCTGATCTACTCGATGTTTGATGCGGATGTGCATTGCGGTGAGCTTTGCCGCGACTGGGAAAGCTCGTATTTGTCCTGTGACTACGGAACGCAGAATCCCTTTGCACTTGGACTTATCAGGCGGTACAGCGACGGAGAAAAGAGCTATTATCTCGAAAAGGAATTTTACCACGACGGGCGCAAAAAGGGTCAGCTCACCGACAGCCAGTATGCCGACCGAGTGGACAGATTCGCTGAGAATACAGGCGCGGATTTTATAATCGTTGACCCGTCGGCGGCTTCGTTTATCGCGGAGCTGAGAAAGCGCGGGTGGAAGGTCATCAAGGCGAAAAACGACGTTATGGAGGGCATTCGCTGTGTGTCGAAATGCATCAGCGACGGGCACTTGACGGTGAATCCAAGCTGTGTCAACACTCTGCGCGAGTTTGCCGCCTATGTGTGGGATTCCTCCGCCGACAGCCGAGGTGAGGACCGTCCGCTCAAGCAGAACGACCACGCGATGGACATGCTGAGATACGCGATTTACACCGACAATTCTGTGACCGACAGGCGGCGCAGATATTCCGGCATGGGGACGAGACAGGCGGTTTGACCGTCTGATGATTTTTAAAGAAGGAGGAGAAATTTTTTGATTACGCAGACGGATATTATTCTGAGCGAGCTTGGCGGTCTTTACGGACAGAAGGTGCTGGCTGATCTGGGCGAAATTCTGCGGTATTACGACTTTTATGAGGGTCGCGGTCAGCATTGGCGCACGGCGGATGATCTCGACTACCGCCCGACGCAATTCATCACCAATCTCACCAAAAAGCTCATCAAGCGCGAGGCGAGATTTATGTTCGGCAGAACGCCCGAGCTGCATGTGAGGGATAATGTCGGCATGCGTCTGGAGAATATGCAGACGCTGCTC
>JBGUUF010000539.1:0-2107 GCA_045133435.1 Acutalibacteraceae bacterium | reverse complement strand
TCGTAAATATCCTGCGGCAGTGAGCAGGGAATACTGCCCGCGAGGATGAGCGTATCGCCGTTTTTGATTTGGGCGATCTTATCAAAAAGCTCATTGACCGCCCACTGCGGAATGTCAGGACCTTGACCGTTGATTTCGGTTTCCTCCGCCGCCTTGATTTTGACGTTTATGCGGCTTGTTCCGCTGTCGAGACGGATGAAATCAGCATTGATTCCGTGACTTTTAATGCCCTGTTCGATAGCATCGCCTGTAAATCCCGCGACAAATCCTAACGCGACCGAAGGCTTGTCCAGCTCCTTGAGCACCCACGAGACATTGATACCCTTGCCGCCGAAATAATATTCCTCATTCATCGAGCGGTTTGTCACGCCGAACTCAAGCTTGTCCATGTGAACTATATAATCAATTGACGGGTTAAATGTGATGGTATAAATCATTTGCATGCCTCCTTAATCTTTGAACATTGTATCATTTTTGCAAGCCAAAATCAACAACAAGCACAAAAACCGCATTACCGAATAAAATTCGAGTAATGCGGTCGGTAATTATAATGCTTTAAGAAAAATTTCGTTCAGCTTGCCGTAATCACCGCGCGGAGTTTCGGGCATCTCGGCAACGGCTTCGAGCAAAGCCTGAATCTCGCGTTCAATGTAATCATTCAGCGCGTCGATTCGCGGAATCATCTGAATTTCGGGGGCGTTGATTTTTTTATCCAGCAATTCGGCAACGATTGGTTGCAAATTATCCTCCAACTCGGCAGAAACTAGGTCGGTAAACAGCATGGGCGGCGGCGAGTTTTTATCCAAGATCCACTTGCAGGCGAGAATAGGGCGGAGAACGTAGAAATATTTTTTCAATTTGACCTGTTCAAACTGCAAAAATTCACGGTTGTTTCGCGCCGCCATGTGCAGATAATGATACACACCTGATTTCGCCAGAAAATAATTATTTATCACAGGCATGAGCCGCTGCCAGTCGTCGGAATTTTTGTAAATTACAGGGGAGCGCGACCACTCGAACAGCGTGGGGTTGGATGAGTGCAGCAGGCGCAGAGTTTTTTGAAAGTCCCAGCCGTTGATGTCGAGCGTCTCGTCAAGTTGGTACTCGATAACGTCCCGCGTGCGCTCAAGTTTCAGATAATGCTCGACGGGGCGCACATAGATAAACCGCACGTCGTAATCGCTGTCGGGGGAAGAAAATCCCCACGCACGACTACCCGACTCCACCGCAAATATAATTTTGACACTCTCTTCTCTTTCGATTTCCGTCAATTTCTGTCTTATCATATCGTTCATTTCCGATAAATTTCTCATAGAGATTTTCTCCTTTCGCAAATTTTACATATCCGCCTTGAAGTTGTACTTAGGCTTTATCGTGCTGATAATTTCAGCGGTCGGCTCGATATTGTCAACGATGTCGCTCATTGATTTGTAGGCCATTGGGCACTCGTCTAGTGTGCCTTCTCCGACAGATGTGGTGAAGATGCCCTTCATAACCTCGCTGAATTGCTCCACCGTAAATTTTTCCTTCGCGGTATTTCGGCTGAATAATCGGCCCGCGCCGTGAGGAGCGGAATAATTCCAGTCGGGATTGCCCTTGCCGCGGCAGATCAAACTGCCGTCGCGCATGTTGATAGGAATGAGCAGCTTTTCGCCTTCACGCGCTGACACTGCGCCTTTGCGGACGATTCCGCTCTCGAGGTCGATGTAATTGTGGATAGTCTCGAAACTGTCAAATTCGTCAAATTGCTTGCCAAACATTTTTGTCAGAATAATTTCTGCCATAGTTTTGCGGTTGAGCACGGCGTAATCCTGGCTTATCGCCATATCGTCGAGGTACATCTGACGGTATTCGCCCGACAGCCACGCCAATTCGCGGGGAGTATCCACACCCTTGGCAACAAAACTGCGGTGCAATTCTTTGATTGCCTTCTGAATCTCGGATTTTCTTCCGGCAGCCTTGTATTCATCAATAATTTGCTGCTGTTTGGCGAATAATTCATCCTTGCCCTGCATCAGCTCATAGGCTAAATGCTGGTAATGTTCCGCCACTTGATGACCGAGATTTCGGCTTCCCGAGTGAATCACAAGGTACTTTGTGCCGTTTT
>JBGUUF010000538.1:0-7182 GCA_045133435.1 Acutalibacteraceae bacterium | reverse complement strand
TGCCCGAATACGTTCAGGCGCGTCTGGACAAGGAACTGAACTCTATCATCGGCAACGGCTTCGCAGTCATGTATATGACCGCGCAGAAGTTGATTGCATATTCAGAACAAAATGGCTATCTCGTCGGCTCACGAGGCTCGGTCGGCTCGTCATTCGTCGCCACGATGTCGGGCATCTCCGAAGTTAACCCCCTTGCGCCGCATTACGTCTGCCCCAACTGCAAATGGAGCCAATTTTTCGAGAAGAGCCTTGAATACGGCTCAGGCTTTGACCTGCCGCCGAAAAAATGCCCCGAATGCGGCACGGAACTCAACCGCGACGGTCACGAGATCCCGTTCGAGACATTCCTCGGCTTCAACGGCGACAAACAGCCCGATATTGACCTTAACTTCTCAGGCGAGGTGCAGTCCAAGGTCCACAAATACACGGAAGAATTGTTCGGCAAGGACAACGTCTTTAAGGCGGGTACGATTTCCACCGTTGCGGAAAAAACAGCTTACGGCTACGTCAAGGGTTATGAGGAAAAAATGGGACTTCATCTGCCCGCCGCCGAAATCGAACGCTTGAAAAAAGGCTGTATGGGCGTTAAATCCACCACAGGTCAGCACCCCGGCGGCATGGTCGTTGTGCCGCGCGAGTACGAGATCGAGGACTTCTGTCCCGTGCAGCACCCCGCCGACAAGAAGGATTCTGACACAATAACCACCCACTTCGACTTCCATTCAATACATGACACTATCCTCAAGCTCGACGAGCTCGGACACGATGTGCCGACCATATACAAATACCTCGAGGAGTACACAGGTGTGCCGATTTCGGGCATAACCATGAGCGACCCGCAGGTTATGAGCCTCTTTACATCCACCGAGGCTCTGGGCATTACCTCCGAACAGTGCGGCAGTATTACGGGAACCTTCTCACTGCCCGAGGTCGGAACGAACTTCGTTCGTCAGATGCTTATTGACACCCAGCCTAAGACCTTCTCCGACCTTTTGCAGATCGCAGGTCTGTCTCACGGCACGGACGTTTATCTGGGCAATGCGCAGGATTTGATTGCAAACGGAACCTGTACGATTTCCGAGGTTATCGGAACGCGAGATAGTATTATGACCTATCTTATCGCAAAGGGCGTGCCAAATCAGGCTTCGTTCAAGATAATGGAAATCGTTCGTAAAGGCAACGCGAAGAAACTGCTCACCGATGAATACGTTCAGATGATGAGAGACAACGACGTTCCCGAATGGTACATTGATTCCTGCTTCAAGATAAAATACATGTTCCCGAAGGCACACGCCGCCGCCTATATGATCGCAACACTGCGTCTCGGCTGGTACAAGGTGCACTGCAAGGACGAATATTATGCCGCGTATTTCACCGTGCGCGCGGATGAATTTGACGCGGAGCTTGCCACCTCGGACATCCGCAACATCAAGGCTGTCATCAAGGAGCTGGAGGACAAGGGACGCGGCGCGACCGTCAAGGAAGCCAACAAGCTCGCCACCTTGCAGATCCTGAATGAAGCTCGAGAGCGCGGCGTTGTGTTCCTGCCGGTTGACCTTTACAAGAGCGACGCGAAGAAATTCCTCATGGAGGGCAAAGAGATTCGCCTGCCGTTCACCACGCTGAAAGGTTTGGGCGAAGCGGCGGCAGTCAGCTTGGTCGAATCGCGCGAGGGCGGTTATCAGTTCATGTCAAAGAGCGATATTCAGATGCGCTCGGGCGTTTCCAAGGGTGTTATGGAGATACTTGAAAACGCAGGTGTGCTGAAAGGCATGGCGGAGAGCAATCAGGTCAGCCTTTTTGATATGTAAATCTGCCCATGAACAGGTCAGACGTATGCCATATTTTGTATATATCGCGGAATGTTTTGTAAGACATTCCGCAAAGGTTGACTTTTTTATAATAATATGCTATCGTATTAACACGCTAAAGTTAAACGAGATTTATAAAATCACAATGGAGTGAGAGATTTGAGAAAAAATTACAAAATTACCCCCGAAGGAACAAGTGACCTTCTGTTTTCCGAGTGCGTGGAGCGCCGCGCCGTCGAATCCAAGATATGCAAGATGTTTGCCCGCGGCGGCTACAATGAGGTTCGCACACCTTTCCTTGAATTTTACGATGTATTCAACCTGGGCGACGAGTCCATCCCGATGGACACTATGTATAAGCTGACAGACAACAAGGGCAGACTTATGGTTTTGCGCCCCGACAATACACTTCCGATTGCCCGTATGGCTTCCACAAAGCTGAACAACGCACAGCTTCCGATTCGCGTGTATTATTCACAGACCAGCTTTGCGATCAGCCAGAGCCTTCGCGGCGGCAGTGACCAGACCGCGCAGACAGGCATTGAGCTGATAGGCGCAGGCGGCAGAAAGGCCGACCTCGAGGTAATCACAATGGCGATAAATTCTCTCCGCGCCAACCTAGACGACTTCCGCTTTGAGATAGGTCACGCGGGAATTTTCAAGGCGCTCTCGGAAAATCTCGATGTTGATGACGAGAAGCGCGAGGAGATCCGCGGCTACATCGAATCCAAGAATTACGGCGCACTCGCCGAAGAGCTTGACAAGCTGCCCGACAGCAATTCCGTGCGCGCGCTCCGTCAGCTCCCAAGAATGTTCGGCGGCGCAGAGGTTCTCGAACAGGCATATGCGCTCTTTGAGGGCTGCGGCACATCCGAATATCTCGACTATCTGGGCGATATTTACAACACACTTTCACAGCTCGGTCTGGGCGATAAGATAATTATGGACCTCGGTCTTGTCCACCGCAACGATTACTACACGGGGCTTGTGTTCACAGCGTATGCACACGGCTCGGGCGACAAGGTGCTCTCGGGCGGTCGTTATGACAATCTGCTGGATAAGTTCGGTTTCCCGACACCTGCATGCGGATTCGCCGTGCATCTCGACGAGCTCACCAAGGCTTGCTATTCGGGCAAGAATACGACAGCCAAAGTGCCGCAGATCCTCGTGCATTCCGCCGACGGATGCGAGATAAAGGCTTTGGAATACGCCGCAAAGCTGGCGGGCGACAAGCAGATTTACGAATATTCGGTATTCGACACGCTTGACGAAGCCAAGGAATACGCCAAGGTAAAGGGCATAAGCCGCGTTGACGTTGTGGGCGAAGAAATCGAAACAATTGAGCTGTGAGAGGAGAGCGCAGAATGAAAAATAATACATTAAAGCCGCTGAGAATTGCACTGACTAAGGGCAGACTGGAGAAAGACACAGTTGCTCTCTTTGAAAAAATAGGCTACGACTGCACCGCTGTCCGCGACAAGGGCAGAAAGCTGATTCTTCCTGTGGGCGACAGCATTGAGGTAGTCCTCGCAAAGGCTCCCGATGTCATTACATACGTTGAGAACGGCGTGTGCGATCTCGGTGTGGTGGGAAAGGACACCATTATCGAGAACGGCTCGTGCTTCTATGAGATTCTCGACCTCGGCTTCGGACGCTGTAAATTCGCAGTTGCGGGCAAGAAGGGCGTTGACAGTCTCGCGGGCTTCAGCACTAAGACCATCGCGACCAAATATCCCAATGTCACCCGTAGATATTTCGAGTCGAAGGGCATGGATGTGCGCGTTATTAAAATCGAGGGTTCGGTGGAGCTTGCACCACTGCTGGGATTGGCTGACGCGATAGTTGATATAGTCGAGACAGGCACGACTCTTAAGGAGAACGGTCTTGAGGTCAAGGAGGACGTATGCCCGATTTCGGCGCGCCTTATTTGTAATACCGCCAGCCTCAAACTGCGTAAGGCGGAGATTGAAGATTTGGCGCAGAAAATGGAAGATGCTATTAACGAGTAAACTAAATAAAACAACCCTACATCGGGTTTCCAAAAGGGGACACTGCCATCCCTTGAATGGCGGTTAGCTCCTTTGGCAGGTCAAGGGGCACACCGCTATTCCTTGAATAGCGGTTAAGCACTTGTGGGGGTACGGGGGCAAAGCCCCTGTAAAGCCAAAGTGTCAAACAAATCCAAAATAGAAAAAATGCACGAAGCGCAGCTTCGCATAATAAAAAACTAACAAGAAAAATCGGAGATTTTTCGAGTGGAGGTTAAGCAATAAAGTCAAAATAGATAGGAGAACTAAATTTGTGAAACTAATCACAGTAGATATGCTTGACGAGCTCGCCGCACTTTTTGCCGATGTGTTCAATGCTCCGCCGTGGAATGACGGTTGGAGTATTGAGCAGGCAAGGGAGCGGCTGCTCAATATTATTAATATGCCGAAATTCTGCGGCATGGCAGAATATAGCGGCGGAAGAATCGTCGGTCTGATCATGGGGCACGGACAGCAGTATTTTGACGGCGTGCATTTTGAGATACTCGAATTCTGCGTGACCCGCGAGATGCAGGGACAGGGGATAGGCGGCCGCATGCTGACCGAATTTACCGAATATCTGCAAGGGCAGGGGATTCGCAATATTTATCTGCTCACCATGACAGGACCGAGCACAGAGGGATTTTATCAGAAGAAAGGGTTTAAAACAAGCCCGAATATGTGCCTTATGAGCGCGCGATTGGATTGATTATGGAAAATAGAAAATTGAATATTTAAATTTTTGATTGAAAGAGGGATCATGAAGCCGGCGACAATGAATTGTATGTTTATAAAAAGCGACGGGATGTATAACTAAAGAGGAAAAGCAAAAGCTGCATGAGACAGAAAGCTTGTTGGCGTGAACAAGAATATTTATATTCAAATAATAAAAAAATGCGCGGCGGGGTTGCACCTGCCCGCATTGTGATATATAATATAATGTAATACATATGTTAATTATTGCTAAAGGAGAAATTCGCATGATTAAAATAGTTAAAGCAGACGGCAAGGCCGAAAGAGAATTTCTCGCCCAGCTCCGCGAGAGAAGCGGCGAGACTGACAAGAAGGTAACAGAAATAGTTTCCGCGATGCTTGATGACATCAAAGCGCGCGGCGACGAGGCTGTTAAGGAATACACAGCTAAATTCGACAATGCTGACCCCGAGTTTTACGAGGTCCCCCGCGATGTCATCGAGAACGCAGAAAAGGACTGCGAGCCTGAGTTTATCAATGCACTCAAGCGCGCGGCAAAGAATATCGAGGATTTCCACGCACGTCAGGTTCAGCAGAGCTGGCTCACTCCCAAGGAGAACGGCGTTATCCTCGGTCAGAGAATCCGCGGCTTGCACAGAGTGGGTGTTTACGTTCCCGGCGGCACAGCGGCATATCCATCTTCCGTTCTGATGAACATAATCCCCGCCAAGATCGCAGGCGTTAAGGAAATCATCATGGTGACACCTCCCTGCAAGGACGGTCACGCAAACCGCGACATTCTGGCGGCTGCGGCAATCGCAGGTGTTGACAGAGTGTTCCTCTGCGGCGGTGCACAGGCTGTCGGCGCACTGGCATACGGCACACAGGAGATCCCGAAGGTCGATAAGATAGTCGGTCCGGGTAATATCTTCGTTGCCACCGCCAAGAGACTGGTTTACGGCGCTGTTGATATCGACATGATTGCAGGACCGAGCGAAATTCTCATCGTCGCTGACGAAAATGCAAATCCGAAGTTCCTCGCCGCCGACCTTATGAGCCAGGCAGAGCACGACAAACTCGCTTCCGCGATCCTCGTCACAACAAGTCAGGAGATCGCCGAAAAGACTGACGCAGAGCTTGTCAGACAGTGCGCTCTGCTCTCTAGAAATGAAATCATAGAGGAATCTATTGCAAACTACGGCGGCATCATCGTCTGCGATTCGATAGACGACGCGGTGGATATGGCGAACGAGCTTGCCCCTGAGCACCTCGAAGTCTGCGTGGATGATCCTATGGAATACATCGGACGCTTCGACAATGCAGGCTCAGTGTTCCTCGGCAATTATGCTCCCGAACCGCTCGGAGACTACTTCGCAGGTCCAAACCACGTTCTGCCCACAAGCGGCACAGCGAGATTCTTCTCACCGCTGTCAGTGGATACATTTATCAAGAAGTCCAGCTTCATCTATTATAATGAGCCTGCACTCCGCGAGGTCAAGGACGATGTTATCAAGCTCGCCGAGACTGAACGCCTGACCGCTCACGCAAATGCAGTAAAGGTGAGATTTGAGGACTGATAATTACGAATCATGCATTCTTAATTATGAATTAATTTATAAAGGAAGTAAGAAAATGGCATATCAGCTTAATGAAAAAGTCCGCGATATGGAGCCTTATGAGCCAATCAGCGGCACATACAGAATTCGACTTGACGCAAACGAGTCGTTCCTTGAGATACCCGACTACATCGAAGCTGATATGCTTAACCGCATCTCCGAGCTGCACCTCAACAGATATCCCGACCCGCTCGCGACGGGCGTCTGCAAGGGGTTCGGCAAATATTTCGGCGTAGACCCCGACCTCATCACGGTCGGCAACGGCTCGGACGAATTGCTCACCCTGCTCACTCAGGCAATCATGATGAAGGGCGAAAAGCTGGTCTACACCACCCCCGATTTCTCGATGTATAAATGCTACGGCTATCTCGCCGAGAATGAGTGCATTGAATTCAAGAAGAACGCCGATTTCACGATAGATGTGGATGCGCTGACCGAATTGGTCAACCGCGAGAGCGCGAGAATGCTGATATTCTCCAACCCCTGCAATCCCACAGGTGTCGGACTGCCGCGCGAGGAAGTTTTGCGGCTTGTTGAGGGCGTGCCAAACTGCCTTGTGGTGGTGGATGAAGCCTACATGGAATTCTGGAATCAGTCGGTGCTGAGCGAGGTCGAAAAGTATGACAACATGATGGTGCTCAAGACCTGCTCCAAGTCGTTCCGCATGGCGGGAATCCGCTGTGGACTGGCGATTGCGAATCGCACACTCACCAAGGCTCTACGCGCAGTCAAGTCGCCCTATAATGTGAATTCTATCACACAGGCGGCGGCAGAGGTGCTGTTCAGCTATCCCGATGACCTCGACGCGGCGACCGCCAAGGTGATAAAATCCCGCGACGATTTGTATTCCGCGGTCAAGGCACTCGCCGACAAATATCCCGAAAAGCTCTCGCTTCTCCCGACAGTGGCGAACTTCGTCTATGTTAAAATGCCGACGGGCGAGGCAAAGCGCGTGTTCGAGGAGATGAAGGCAAAGAGCGTGATAGTGCGCAACATGGGCGATTATCTGAGAATCACCTGCGGCTCGGATTATGA
>JBGUUF010000537.1:0-3335 GCA_045133435.1 Acutalibacteraceae bacterium | reverse complement strand
TTTGCCTCGAACATATCCACCACAGGCACGATGGACGGGAGATTCGCCAATTTTGCCACAGCTCGTCCGATCTCCATGAAATCTTGCATGTAATCTTGGAAAACTAGCTTGTTACCGGGCGCAATGATGATATTGTCGTTGCCCTTGACGCGGGAACAAAGGGTCTTGGGCAGATATTCTCTCACTGTGACCTTTTTGTTTGTGGAGGTGTCAAAGCCGATGTAGGTGACGCCCTCACCGTTCGTAAAAAGTCGTTTGCCTATGATATATTTATTGAGAAGCACGGTTCCGGGTTCGAGATAGGGAAGCACCTGCGGAGTTCCCTCGACATAACCGCATTTCGGGCATTCAACGGCATCGCCCTTGGAACTCATGCAGCCAAGGCACAGACCTTTGTAAGCCATTAAAATCTCTCCTTTTCAGTAAATCGCTGCCGCCGCAAAAAGCGGCGATCAGTGTATGCTTATGGAATCAGACAATGAAACCATACACAATTATAGAAATATTTTACCATATTAATTGAAAATTGTCAAAGATTATTAATATACTGTAACTTGTTGCTCATATATTGATAACAATTTTTAACCTTATTAAAATAATTGAAATAAATTTAATTTTTACCTAAGCGGCTCGGGTTTGTCTGTGATGTCGCTGAACTTTTTCCAGACGTTATAGCGGAAATTATAGCATGCTTCTTCGAGCGTCACCTTGTTATTTTTATACTGGACAGCCTGGTTGTAGAGCAGACTGCTTATGGTGCTGTCGTACACTGTGGGCAGTGAGATTTCCAAACTCTCGGCGGCGCTGTTATACACCGAGAATGCGTCCAGTCCGTCAAAAAGCGGATTTTCGATGCCGATTTCCGAGAGTTCCGAGATCGTGTCGGCGTTGTTGACATATTCCATATTTCCCAGCGCGATAATTTTCATAAATTCCGCGTCGCAGGTAAACTGCCGTATGATTTCGCCGACAAGCTGCTTGTTTTGGCAATTTACCGAGGAATACAGCCAGTTGCCGCCGTAAACAAATCCGTTAGGCGCGAGGGAGGTTTTCCACTTGCCGAAGGATTTGCCGTTGTTTTTTGATGTGGAAAATATAGTATTCGTATCGGCATTGATAGAGGATACATTTTTATTCAGCCACGGAGCCGAAAAGAAGCAGAAAACGCCGTCACTGACCGCGCTGTACCAGTCGTCGCTCATTACCTTTGAACTGCGGAATGCATTACACTCGCCTAAATCGTCGATGTAGTTGAGCCATCTGGCGATGGTGTCATCCGATACATCAAGCCTGCCGTCAGACATCCAAAGCCCCGTCATTGCTGATTCTACCGACATCCAAAGCTCCGAGCTGTTTGTGATCATCTTGACACTGCCCTTTGACTTCTGATTGAGAGTTTGAGCGACAGACAGAAATGTGTCCCACGATGAAAGAAGCTCCTGCATTTCCTCTTGATTGGTTATGCCCAAATATTGCTCGGCGTAATCAGTGCGGTAAATAATAATTCCGGGTTCGGCGGTAATTGCCGAGCCTTTCTGCACTTCATTGGCATCGGAAGCGAGCACGCGTGTGTATTTGTACTGAGAATCGAGGTCGGTTTCAGTAATTCCCAAATCGCTCAGAGCCGCAGTATTGGCGTTGTTTGCAAATCGCGGTGCCATGTCGTCATTACCCACGAATATGTCGATAGCTTCGCCGTTGTCGAGCCGCTCTTCCACATTGTCGGCATAGGTCACGATCTCCTCGCTGATCCATTTTATCTCGACATTTGCCATAAGCTCCTCGTTGCGCGGGATAAAATAAGTCTCCATCATTTCGCGGAAATCATCGTTCCAACACATGATAGTCAGCGTGGTTTTAGCTTCGGACGAAGCCTTGCTTCCGCCGCAGGATACCGCCGTTGTCAGCAGCATCGCCGCCGACAGGATCGCCGCAAGTGTGCGGGCAAATACTGCGCTTTTCTTGAATTTACACTTTGTCAAAATCATTCACCATCTTCTTAAATTACCTATTTATAATATACCGCATTGATGAACAATAAATGCCATATATATGAATTTTTACTGTACGATAGTTCCGCCGCACACCACAACGTCGCCTTCGTAGCAGACCACAGCCTGCCCGGGAGCAACAGCGCGCTGAGGGTTGTCGAATTCCAGATGGATCTCATTTTCGCCCGTCTGTTCAAGCGTCGCCCATTCTTCGCGCTGACTGTAGCGCACCTTGGCGGTAACTCTGATTGGGCGTTCGATTTTTTCGTATGCAATCATAGTAACGTCTACTGCGTTGACGTGCCTGCTGAAGAGATCTTCATTGTCGCCCAAAGTGACCGTGCGCTTCGCAACGTCCTTGCCGCAGACATACATCGGCTTGTTGAAGCCCATGCCCAATCCTTTTCGCTGTCCTATAGTGTATCGGATAGTGCCTTTGTGTTGCCCTATCACATTGCCGTCCTTGTCAACAAAATCCCCGCAAGGGCATGTTTCGCCGAAATATCCCTCAAGGAATTTAACATAATCGCCGTCGGGAACGAAGCAGATGTCCTGGCTGTCGTGCTTGCGAGAATTGATAAATTGATTGCTCTCAGCAATTGCGCGGACCTCGGGTTTGGTGAGTTTGCCGAGCGGGAAGAGCGTTTTGGATAGCTGATGCTGGTTGAGCGGATAGAGAAAATATGTCTGATCCTTCGCCGTGTCCGCCGCCTTTTTGAGAAGATAACGACCGGAAGCTCTGTCGAATTCTACCGATGCGTAATGTCCTGTGACGATGTAATCGCAGTCGAGCTGTTCAGCGCGGCGAAGCAGTCCGCCGAATTTGATGTAGCGGTTGCAGTCGATGCAGGGATTAGGTGTTGCGCCGTCGCGGTATGTCTCGGCAAATCTCCGCATGACCTCAGCAGCGAATTCATCCTTCATATTAAATACATAGTGGTCGATACCGAGCCGCGTGCAGACGCTCTTTGCGTCCATAACGTCGTCCAGTGAGCAGCAGGTTTTTTCTTGAATGCTGATGTCATCCTTGTCGAATAATTTCATAGTCGCGCCGACGGACTCGTAACCCTGCTGTAATGTAAGAAAAGCGGCAACCGAGCTGTCAACCCCGCCGCTCATAGCAATCATAGCCTTGCTCATATTATAAATCACCTTTTTATGCTTTTCTTAAAATTATATCAGATGTCCGTGATGATTGCAACGGAATATTTGCATCATAAATTCAAAAATAAAAATACGCTCCGATGAAAATTCACCGAAGCGTATTTGATAGCTTTAATTACTTGCCGAGGATAGCAAGCAGAACACCGGCTGCAACAGCAGAACCGATAACACCTGCAACGT
>JBGUUF010000536.1:0-4757 GCA_045133435.1 Acutalibacteraceae bacterium | reverse complement strand
CTGCCGTATCCTCCGGTCACGAAGTAACCGTATGGTCGGCATTCCCACAGGAGATAGAAACGATAGTATCTACAGGTGAAAATCCCCTTTTGCCGGGAATCAAGCTGCCGGAGGAGCTGAAATTCACATCAGATATTAATTTTATCAAGGACGTTGATATTATCATAACCGCCGTGCCGTCGTTTGCCACGGGAAGCGTTGCAAAGCAGATCGCCGAGGTCGGAATTCCCGAGTCGGTGGTAATTGTGAATATTAGCAAGGGCTTTGACCCGAACACCTGCGACAGACTTTCGCTCACAATTCAGAAAGAGCTGCCGAATAATAAGGTCGCCGTGCTGTCGGGACCGTCGCATGCCGAGGAAGTCGCGAGATACATCCCCACCGCGCTGGTCGCAGCATCCACTGACAAAGAGACTGCGCTGATGATCCAGGATTGTCTGACCACCCCGCGCCTCAGAGTTTACACCAACAGAGACGTTGTAGGCGTGGAACTTGGCGGTGCTATCAAGAATGTTATCGCACTCGCCGCGGGAATATCTGACGGTCTCAAAATGGGCGACAACACCAAGGCGGCACTGATGACACGCGGCTTGAATGAGATCGGTCGTCTGGGCACTGCGATGGGCGGCTGTGAGCAGACCTTCGCGGGACTTACAGGCATCGGCGACCTCATCGTGACATGCACCAGTATGCATAGCCGCAACCGCCGCGCAGGTATTCTGATAGGCGAGGGCGTGCCGGTTGACGAGGCGATAAAGCGTATCGGCACGGTCGAGGGCTATCATGCGGCCAAGCTGGCGCATGAGCTGAAGAAGAAGTACGACGTCGAAATGCCGATAATGGATGCGTGCTATAAGGTGTGCTATGAGGGTGCTTCCGCGATGGAGGAGCTGGGCACATTGATGACCCGACCCATGCGCCACGAGTACGATTCCACATGGCTTGATGATTGATCGAATAGTTTTGCATTATTTTTGAGAGGTACAGTTGCAGTATGGATTACAAGATTTTGGTGCTCGACATTGACGGCACACTGTATAATTCCGAAAAGCGGATAACTCCCGCCACAAAAGCCGCGATATACAAGGCGCGCGAGGCGGGCAAGATCATTGCGATAGCGTCGGGTCGTCCGCTCCCGGGAATACAGGAGGTTTCGCGCGAACTGGAGCTTGCCGAAAAGGGCGGCTATATACTGGCGTACAACGGCGGCAGAATTCTGAACGTGCAGACGGAGGAATACATCAGCGAGATAACCCTGCCGCCCGAATACATCCCGCGCATTGCCGCGCTTGCGAAAGAACACGGCGTTGCGGTGGTCGGACATGCTCCCGAGGTGCTGGTGACTGAGCAGCCCGATGACGAGATAATCAATCTCGAAGCTCGCCTGAATAAAATGCAGGTGGTCGAGATTCCGTCGCTGGCGGATTATAATGAAACCAGCCTTTACAAATGCATTATCACGGGCGACGGCGACAAACTCGCTGAGCTGGAAAAAATCGCCGCAAAGGAATTCGAGGGCGAATTGAGCGTCTATCGTTCCGAGCCGTATTTTCTCGAGATACTTCCGCTCGGCATAGATAAGGCAAGCGGCATCGACCTGTTGGCGGCTCATGTAGGCATGACAAAGGATGAGGTCATAGCCTGCGGTGACGGCTTCAACGACTTGTCGATGATAAAGCACGCAGGTCTTGGCGTGGCTATGGCGAATGCACAGCCGATCGTCAAAGAGTCTGCCGATTATGTCACAGATTCCTGCGACGAGGACGGACTTGTTGCCGTAATCGAAAAATTCCTGCTCAAGTAAAATCTACATAAAGGTAAAAACAGCTTCGTTTTTTCGGAGCTGTTTTTTGTCTTTAAGTGTAATAATATTGTTAAATTTAAGTGTTGCAATTATTTAATTTATGGTGTAATATAGATTTGTATATGTTTGTTTTTCGGTATGGTTAATTTGCCTGAAAAACACACATTGATTTGCTCGGCGGGAGGGAATTGCCGAATGGAAATGAGAGATGCGATAGTGGCGAGGCGCTCGGTCAGGACATACACGGGCGAGCCGCTCAAAGAATCTCTGATTGAACAGTTGTTGGAATTTATCGGCGGCATAACCCCGCTGCATGACAATATCCCCGTGGACATAGAGCTTTATGAACGCGGCGATTTTATCATGGATTTTTCGCGCTCATTTTTTTGCCGCGCCAATGATTTAATAGTCATAAGGTCGGCGCGGAATATCGACGGATATCTCCAAAATGTCGGATTTATCGGTGAGCAGATAATCCTGTGGCTTACCCACAAGGGCGTAGGCTCCTGCTGGGTCGGCATGACAAAGCAAAAAAAGCCGCCCACTAGAGGGGAACTTCCCTTTGTCATAGCCATACAGTTCGGACGCTCTGACAATGCACCGTTCAGACGGCTGCCGGAGGAATCGCCGAGGAAGAAGCTGCATGAGGTGCTGATGAATCAGATAAGCCGCCCGAATTTCCTGAAGGTGCTGGACGCGGGCAGACTCGCGCCGTCGGTGCTGAATCTGCAGCCCGTGAGATATTTCACGATAAACGACAATATTTACATTTACCGCAAGCCTGCGCCGTTTGACAGCGAAAAACTGGACGAAATGCAGCAGATAGATGTGGGCGCGGCCATGGCGAACATGTATGTGGAATGTGACGGCGAATGTGTATTCGTGCGTCAGCGCACCGCACCTGTTCCGCCCGAAAAGTGTTTTTATGAATACACGATGATACCTGATAAGGCTTAAAAAATACCGACCGAATTGTTTCGGCGTTGAAATATACAGATAATTGCAGAGAGGGTTTTATCTTTGCGTCAAAAATATTCAAATCTATTCAGGAGGTCATATTAAATGGCAAAACGTAGAGTTGGAATTCTAACCAGCGGCGGGGACTGTCCCGGACTGAATGCAGCCATTCGCGGCGTGGCTTATGCGGCGTTTAATTCGCTCGATGTGGAATTTATCGGCATTAACGACGGCTACAAAGGCTTGATCGACGGAACATATCAGGTTATGAAGCCTGATGACTTTACAGGACTTCTGACTCTGGGCGGCACGATATTGGGCACAAGCCGCCAGCCTTACAGAAACATGAGGGTCATCGAACAGGACAATGTGGACAAGGTCGCTGCTATGAAAAAGCATTACAAGGAAATGAAGCTGGACTGTCTCGTAACACTGGGCGGCAACGGCACCCATAAGACTGCAAATCTTCTCAGCGAAGAGGGTTTGAACGTCATCGGTCTGCCCAAGACTATCGACAATGACATTTACGGCACCGACGTGACCTTCGGATTCCACAGCGCGGTGGATATCGCGACCGACGTGGTGGACAGAATACACACCACCGCCAACAGCCACGGACGTGTTATGGTCATCGAAATAATGGGTAATAAGGCGGGCTGGCTCACTCTTTATGCGGGCGTAGGCGGCGGAGCTGATGTCATACTTCTGCCCGAGATACCATATGATATCAACAAGGTCATTGAGACTGTGGAAAAGCGCACCAGCAAAAAGAGAAAATTCAGCATAATCTGCGTCGCGGAGGGTGCTATGGATTTAGAGGAATCCGTAATGAAGAAGAAAAAGCGCATGGAAAAGCGCGCTGCGGAAAACTATGCTTCCGTCAGCTACCGCGTGGTTGACCAAATTCAGAAGGCGACCGGCATGGAAGCCCGTGTGGTCGTTCCCGGACATTATCAGAGAGGCGGCTCTCCGTCGGCATATGACCGAGTGCTCGCAACTCAGTTCGGCGCATATGCTGCCCGACTTATCAAGGACGAAAACTATGGCAATACAGTTGCTATGATAAACGGCAAGGTCGGACATAACCCGCTCGGCGAGGTCGCAGGAAAGACAAAGTTCGTTCCGGTTGACAGCGAGATAGTACAGACCGCCAAGATGACCGGCGCATGCTTCGGTGACTGATGTTAAGGAAGGATAGTAGAAGATTTTATGAGTTTTAATGATATTGCGGGACTTCTCGGAGGTCTTGGTTTGTTTCTCTTCGGTATGAAATTCATGGGCGAAGGTCTGGAATTGCTTGCCGGAGACAAAATGAAAAAACTGTTTGAAAAAATCGCCGGAAATAAGTACATGGGCGCGTTTGTAGGTTTTGTGGTGACAGTGCTCGCACAGTCGTCCTCCGCAACTACCGTTATGGTGGTCGGCTTCGTTAATGCAGGTTTGATGACGCTCAGTCAGGCGACCGGCATTATCATGGGTGCAAATATCGGCACCACCACCACCAGCATACTTATTTCATTCAAATGGATCGAAGATTTCGCCCCGATAGCGCTCTTTATCGGTATGGCACTGATGATGTTTACCAAAAATAAAAAGGTGAACAATTCAGGTTACATAGTTCTCGGCTTCGGCGCGATATTTGTAGGTATGAGCGGCATGTCCGACGCAATGGCCGGTTTGCGAGAGGTCGATGCATTCGTCGGTCTTATGAGCAAATTCAGCGACAACCCGCTGCTCGCTATCCTGTCGGGCGCACTGGTCACTGCCATAATCCAATCTTCCGCCGCCTCGATAGGCATGCTTCAAGGCTTCGCCATGAGCGGAATTATCGGGCTCAAGGGCGCAGCGTATGTACTGTTCGGTCAGAATATCGGTACATGCATAACGGCTCTGCTGGCTTCGGTAGGCACAAACAAGACTGCGAAAAAGACGACCCTTGTGCATTTCATGTTTAACATAATCGGCACAGCGATTTTCTCGTTGATAAACGCATTCA
>JBGUUF010000535.1:0-4302 GCA_045133435.1 Acutalibacteraceae bacterium | reverse complement strand
AAGGAATACGGAAGCAGCACGGCTTGGACCATGTTCGGCGCGGTGTCGGTTTTGGGACTTATGCTGGTGTCAGACAAGGAGCTTGCACTGTTTTATCTGCTGCTTTTCGGGCACTATCCCATACTTCAGCCCAGGCTGGACAGAATAAGCCGCAAGCCTGTCAGACGAATCATCAAGGCTGTACTCTTCAATGCCTGCACGATTTTATCGGTATGGCTGGCACAGGTGTTGTTCGGCGTGCCGATATTCGAGGAAGGCTCGCCTGTGATTGTCATGGCGATTTTATATCTGGTCATGGCAAATCTCTGCTTCGTGCTGTACGACCGCGCACTGAGACAGTTTTACACCTTATACGACATAAAACTGCGCCCTGTGCTCAACAAGACGTTTAAATTATAAAAATCTCACTGCTTGTCAATGGAATCAAGCAGTGAGATTTTTTTATTTATTTAGTGATTTAAGCATTTTTTCGTATCGGACGTAATATGTAAACGATTCAACGGTTGCCGAACCGCTGACTCTTATGCGCGGCAGAGCGTAGGGATTGCAGTCGCGTGTAACAACTCCCGGTGTGGTGGTAAATGCCAGTCGGAAACCTGCCTGTTTTACGACTTTCTGAGCATTTCCGCCGTATGTACCGTAAGGATATGCCATGTATTTCGAGCCGTTGAGCATCTCGCTGGAGGTCGTCATATCCTTCACGCCGTCTTCGATATTTACACCTTGAATCATGCCGCGATTATCTGGGACGCCGCCGCTCTTTACAGTGCCTCTGTGCATATTGTGAGTGTGCGAATGCATTTCAATATTGGAAAGTGTCAGCTTATAAGGCAGATTTTTGCGATAACTGGTGATGACGAACGACGTCGCCACGAATCCGTACTTTTTCAGAGTGGGTTGGAGAATGTCGAAAAAATCGTCCTTTCCATCATCCGAGGTAAGCAGGACACACCGCGCGGGAAGCTCGATTTCCCCTTGCATCCACGCATAAAGCTCGTCCATCGTCAGCGTGACATAATCATTTTCCCACAGCCATTTAAGCTGGGCTTCGACCGATTGAATCGAGTGGCTGTTTGTGCCTTTCGTGGGTTCTTCTTTGGTTGCGTCATAAAAATAATGATACATGAGCACAGGTACGAATGTCGCCTTGTCACCGCTGTAATTGCGAAATCTCTCAACATAATCCGGCTCTTGCGGCACAAAATCCACATTCAATGCAGAGCCTGAGAGAGGGAGGTCAGACGAAGACACCGTGCCGCCGCATGAAATTTGGAGCAGATTATTGGCGGCATCTGATGCCGATACTGACAATAATTCGACATTTGAAGCCTGCGTGTTATCATAAGTCGCTTCTGTCTCGGTCTGAGACACATTCACAACTGTTCGCCTGTCATTATTGCTGTCTACACTCGCCACTATGAGGCAAAAATACACGGCAAAGGCCAAAACCGAAACCACGATTATGACCGGTAATTTTTTATTCAAAGTAAACATCCCCCTCTTTGCAATCACAAACGCAAATTAATAAAGTGATACAGGAAATATTATACACCCTCGACACAAATATTTCAACTAAATAATATATCCCCCGTTGGGGCAAATTACCTGCCCCGTGATGAACGATGCCGATTCAGAGGACAGATAATATATAGCGTTCGCCACGTCGCGCGGACTGCCGATTCTTATCAGCGGAGTTTCATCTTTGAGCATTTCCATATCTTCGGCGGTCAATGCGGAATTCATGTCGGTATCTATCACGCCCGGCGCCACACAATTTACTCGTATCCCGCTGGGGCCAAGCTCTTTTGCAAGAGCCTTGGTCATTCCGATGACCGCCGCCTTAGTCGCGGAATACAGCACCTCGCAGGAGGCTCCGACCTGCCCCCACATCGACGAGAGATTTACAATGCATCCGCTGTGATTATGCAGCATATTTTTGAGCGCAAGCTGGGTGCAGTGAAACATCCCGTCAACATTGGTCGCAAAAGTTCCGCGCCATTCGGAATATTGAATGTCGGTAAAAAGATTCTGGCGAGCCACTGCGGCATTATTTACTAAAATATCCACGCCGCCGAGCTGCCTTTGAATTTCATCAAACATGCGTTCAACCTCGGCGCGGTTAGAGACATCTGCCTTAACAGCCATTGCCGTACCACCCGAAGCGTTGATCTTGCGGGCAAGCTCCAAGGCCGATTCGCTGCTGCGATTATAATTAATGATCACCGGATGCCCTTTTTCGGCGAATAATTCCGCCGTCGCGCGACCTATACCACGCGATGCCCCTGTGATTAATACTATTTCTTTCATATAACAATCCTCAATGCTCAAACTTAAATTTTATTTTTGGAAATATGCCGAAAAATTTATCGCGGGTAAATTCATTGCTTTCTACATTTCGCGCCATATAGCTCATTGTCCAGACATCCTCGCTCACCCCGTCGGTCGTCACACCGTCAACGTCATAACTGATGCACACAAATCCATATTTTTTATAAGTATGTATGGCATTTTCGTTTGACGCACGAACCTCAAGGCGGATCTCATTGAACCCGCATTTTATTGCCTCCTGAACTGCGGCGTCGATCAGCTTAGTGCCCCAACCCATATTGCGATATTGCTTGAGTATCCCGATGCCGAGATAACCGACATCGTCGGGCTGATTGCTGCGCCTGACAATGTCGCACCAGCCGACAGCCTTATCTTCCTCATTGATAAGAAAATATTGCGGATAACCGCATTCACGGCATATTTTTATAAATCTGACAATTTCGGAAAGGGGGTAGCCTTTATTTACAGACAAAAACTTTCCTTCCCGAGAGACTGAATCCATAGTGTCACAATATGAAGTTGCATATTTTTTTGACGATTTAACAATCCTTATCTCATGCATAAAATCAGCCTCTTTTTATTTATTATTTTCCAGAAAAAACAGTCATACTCACTCCGTAATCCTGTATCAGAATATCACTATATCAACTATTTCGGCAAATATATACCACATTCACTTTCAAAATCGTATTCGTCAATAGGTTTATCTCCATCCATTTTTACTATCTGCATAACTTTTATTTTTTCGGTTTGTTCGTCATCAAGCCTTATATATATGTATGAATCATCATCATCGATCCAAAAATACACCTGTTTTAAATCCGCGCTCCTCCAGGCTAATTCTATATCCGAAGAATCAAATCCATCAAAATAATTCTGAACATCTGTCAGCTTCTTATCTAAATCATCTATCGACAAAAGCTCATCTGACATAGATTCTCTTATATTCACATTGTATGCGTCAAGGCCATAGCCTTTACCGTCCTCCATTCTTTCCAGAAAATGCGCGATTCTTCCGTAGAGTACATCAACAAATTCATTTTCGGGATAGTAAATGCCGGGAAATCTAAACTCTCTGCCTGCAACGTGTATTGTCTCCTCTTTTGTGCTCTCCACAAGCTGTATGCAATGCACACCAGATAATGCTTCGTATTCCGGAAAGCCCCATTCAGAATAACGCAAAATATAATATTTTTCATCCGTACGAATGCCAAAAGAAGGGTGATATATCCAGCCTCTGCTATGGTTAAAATACTCTGTGCCGCCTCCGTTATTAGAGTGGGTGATTTCTACAAATTTTCCTGTGTACAATTCGGATATATATTCAAAGCCCTCCTCAATATCCACCGCATTTTCTAACGCATAATCCGAATAAACACTCTTAAACATCTCGAAATCGTCATTTTCGAGAGCAGTTATTATTATTTCATATATCGGCGTTTCCTGTTCTTGAGAAGTATTTGTTTCTTCCACCCTTGAAAGCAAATTATCTAAATAGACAGAGCAACCCGATAAAAAAGTCATCTGTACAACGCATATTAAAATCAATATAAATTTTTTCATTATCTTTAGTCCTCTCCATTTAAAATAATACTTAATCTCAATAAACTATCGACTTACTATCGCATATTCATTTTGCAATGTACCTTATAAATAAATCGTATTACTATTATAATTCCACAAAAAGGATTTTGCAAGATGATTTGTAGATTTTGTAAAAAAAACAATACTACCAATGCAGTTATGATTTGTTACATTGGTAGTATTGTCTGATATTGCTTTGAATTTATTGTGAAAGAATAAAAAAACGACTACTCAAAGAGTAATCGTTTTTGGCTCCCCAAGTTGGACTCGAACCAACGACCCTGCGGTTAACAGCCGCATGCTCTACCGACTGAGCTATTGAGGAATATAGAATGTCGGCGTCTACCTATCTTCCCAGGTCGTCACCAACCAAGTATTTTCGGCACAAGT
>JBGUUF010000534.1:0-3701 GCA_045133435.1 Acutalibacteraceae bacterium | reverse complement strand
CCGCGCGGAACAGGGCAAAAACCTCGTCCAAATCTTCTTCGCGCGCAAGGTCGAATTTAATTTTGCCGTTCATGCAGAATACACCCTTTCATTATGATATATCACAGATTCATGCGGGATCCCTCAATCAAAAAGCGACTGCTGCTGACCTGAATCTGCCTGATGTGGCGGCTTCAAGCCGAGGTGATGATATGCCGCAGTTGTGACACAGCGACCGCGCGGAGTGCGCGCGAGGAAGCCGATCTGCATCAAATACGGCTCGTAAACGTCCTCGATAGTGACCGCCTCTTCGCCGATTGCCGCGGCGATAGTCTCCAGACCGACGGGACCGCCGTTGTAGAATTTAATTATGCCCGAGAGCAGAAGACGGTCGATTTTGTCAAGCCCCAGCTCGTCGATTTCCTGCCTGTCGAGGGCAAGTCGCGCGATATCGCAGGTAATTATGCCGTCGCCCACGACCTGTGCGAAGTCGCGCACACGCTTGAGCAGGCGGTTTGCGATACGCGGAGTGCCACGCGAACGCGATGCCAATTCCAGTGCGCCCTCACGGTCGATCGCGATGCCGAGTATACCCGCCGAACGCTCCACTATGTCGGCAAGCTGCTCGGTCGTGTATAATTCCAGACGGAGCACAACGCCGAATCGGTCGCGCAGAGGTGCGGAGAGCTGTCCCGCGCGTGTCGTTGCGCCGACAAGGGTGAATTTCGGCAGCGGCAGATGATAGCTCATCGCGCCCTGACCCTTGCCCGTCATAATGTCGATGGCGAAGTCCTCCATCGCGGGGTAGAGTATTTCCTCGACTGTGCGCGACAGGCGGTGTATCTCGTCGATGAACAGCACGTCGCCGGGATTCAGCGAACTGAGCAGTGCCGCCAAGTCTCCCGGACGCTCGATCGCAGGGCCCGAAGTGATTCGCAGACCCACGCCCATTTCATGCGCGATAATGCCCGCGAGCGTAGTCTTGCCCAGACCGGGAGGACCGTAGAGCAGGCAGTGGTCAAGGCTCTCGTGACGAGCCAATGCCGCACTGATATAAATCGAGAGATTTTGCTTTACGTTGTCCTGACCGATGTATGAAGCCAGCGTTTGAGGGCGCAGGGGATTGTCAGTCTCGCCGTCCTCGGGGCTGTATTCGGGATCAACTATTCGATTTTCATAATCAGTGTCGTCCATGCCGTCAAAATATGCATTCTCCGCTTCGTCAAACGAAACGGAATTGATTTCGTTATTTTTATTCTTCTTCATAGGCTTTTTCCTTATATCATTTATTGAATCAATATGCACTATTGGGTATACTTAATTTGTACTGCTTGCCGCCAGTCCAAGATAGATGTAATCTTCATCGAATAATAATTCAATAGGTTCGTTATACAACAAACTTACTGTTTGTATATTCTCTACAAAAGGGTCTACGCGATCTGCTTGACTGTCTGAAAGAGTTTGCATTACATTTTGTGTGCGATTAGCATTTATATCACTCAATTTGCCACCTGCTTTGATAAGGTTTTCATCAAGCTGTGATTTACTTATTACAGGAATTTTTTCCACGAGTTTTCCTGTACCACTGCTTACTTTAGACAAGCCTTTCAACGCATAGCTCTGTAAAGATTTTTTTGAATCATTTTCAAACTTCTCATAACATTGGGTGTATAGCTCACTATAAGCACTCTTATGTTCCTTAATTTTAGCAATAACACTATTAAGATAGTTTGAATCGAAATTTTCAAGTAACATAACTTCAAGAAATGATGAAAAAGAAAATACATATAATGTCAACTGATAATCATTTAATTGCGCTATTGATTTATTTAAAGCACTTTTTATTTCTTGGTCACTATGAAGCCATGTGCCCTTTTTCAAAATTTTTGTGAGTTGCTCGCGGTACAGGATAATACTTTGCTCGGCATCTCTTTTTATTTCTTGTACGAGAATATGCTTATGATTTTTGTATTTTTCATTGTCCCAATTATATTTGTAGTTATTTAAAATATCAATCAATGTATTCAAATTTCCCTTGAGTTTTGCTTCTTCCTTTAATTCAAGAAAAGCAAGAATTTCCTTTTGTGTTTCTTGAATAGCATCTAATTTTTTTTCAATACTCATCAGTGATACTGCCATACAAAGCATTGTAGGGTCAAACGGAATGGAATTAATAATCGCTTGTCCTCCGCCGACTCCGCCGTTATCGGCTAATAATGAGCCTAGATAACCTGGTACGTTATTAAAAGTGTGCATTGTACTGCCTTTGGTATTTACATAATATATACCACTTCCACCTGGCTTCTGAAAAATTTGTGTAAGCGGCTGAAAGGCAACACCTAAATTTGTAAGCTGTGACATTGGAAATTTTTGCTTCTCTTTAAAGTCTATATTTGCAAGTTCTGTTTGCGGATAATATTCAATATCCATCATTGACTGTATCAATTCTTTTTTCTTATTATCTTCCATGCTGTAATCCTCCCTCAATATCTTGATTTTAAATAATTACTAAAATCCCCGCTCTGCCGCGTATTCCATGAGCTTTGGCTGGATCAGCGGGTATGTCCACGCGGTCGGGAGAGTTTCGGTGATAATTATTTTTTCAATCTCGCTTTGAAGCTCGCCTTCAAACGTCTTGATGTCCGCAAAATACAGCATTCCGAAAGTCTCAATGTTCTTCTCGATGTCAGTCACCGAATACACGCCGACTTGGGAAATCTCGAATTCAGAAGCGCAAGTCTCCTCGTTCAGCTCACGTTTGGCGGTGTCGAGAATATTTTCTCCCGCCTCGCGATGACCGCCGGGGACCTCGTATGTATCGCGCTCCTTGTGCTTACAGAACACCCATTTGCCATCGTATTTCGATATTATAACCGCAAATTTCAGCAGGCTATCCTCAACCTCATCGTAAAATTTTACTTCAATCATTTTTTCGTTCCCCTAAATTTTATTTTGCAAATATTCGTCTCTCTGTGCTTCCCAATAAACCTTGTCCTCGTCGGTAATTTCGCGTATCACGCGGCAGGGATTGCCTGCGGCGATCACGTTTGGAGGAATATCTTTCGTCACCACTGAACCCGAGCCGATGACCGAGCCTTCGCCTATCGTCACACCGGGATTCACCACAACATTGCCGCCAAGCCACACGTTGTCGCCTATAGTCACGGGCTTGCTGATGTCGTAACCCGCCGTTCTCACGGGCGCGTATATCGGGTGACTCGCGGTGTAAATGCAGGTGCGCGGGCCTATCAAAACGTGTCTGCCGATTTTCACCGTGCAGGCGTCGAGTATAATACAATCGCAATTTATAAAAGTGCCGT
This sequence comes from Acutalibacteraceae bacterium, assembly GCA_045133435.1. Lineage (GTDB taxonomy): Bacteria > Bacillota > Clostridia > Oscillospirales > Acutalibacteraceae > RUG762. Next base: position 402 of record JBGUUF010000534.1, on the reverse strand, counting down.
CGCCGATTTCGATGAATTTGCCGTAATCGCAGTGAAACGGCGGCATTATCATGCACCAGCCCTCGACCTTGCCGAGCAAATCTTTCAATATTTCGGTGCGGGTCGCATCGTCGTTGGCGGCTGTCGAATTGTATTTTTCAACTAATTCCTGCCCTTTGCGAGCCAGCGCGTTGATTTCCGCATCGTTAAAAGGATGCAGCTTTCCTGCGACCATCAATTCCATGTTCGTCATAACTTTATCCCCCTCTATCAATTCATAATGCATAATTAGTTTGGATCCTGCGGCTGTTGATTACATACCTTTAGCCATTTCGACCAGCGCGAGACGGATTATCTCCTCGGTGGGGAGAGTCGCGTCTAATTTCGCCACCAACTGTGCCGCCTCGGAGGGTTGACATCCCA
>JBGUUF010000533.1:0-3530 GCA_045133435.1 Acutalibacteraceae bacterium | reverse complement strand
CACAAAGACGAGTTATTGAGCCGCGATTATTTTGTTAAAAGCAAGAAACGTTGGTATGAATTATGGAATCCTAGGAAAATACAACACTTTTACAATCGCAAGTTTGTGTTTTCGGAAATTGGATTAAACAACGATTTTATTATTGTTAATGAGTGTTTTTATATGGATAGTGCTTGCGGTGCAGAATTGAAAGAATCTTTTAGAAAATATGAAACGTTTATCCACAGGTGGTTAAACAGTCGTTTGGCAACATATGTGTATAAAAAAGTTTCGGTTCCAAAGGCAAATGGATATTCTATTTACAAAAATGCGTTTTTGAAAAATATGCCGATCATTTTGCCAGATGATAACTATCGTGATGATATGAATCAGGTTGAATTTGAACAGTATTTAATTGCCGTATTGGGAATAACCAAAGACGAATTTGCTGTTGTTGAAGCGACAATTAAGTAAAGAACGAAAGGTCTAAAGTTATAATGGGTGAAAAAAGTTTTGTTCCGGCAGAGTTTTTGGTTACTAACACCCACTTGTTAGATGAGAAAAAGCCGCAGACTACTTATAAAATCGAATACTTTTCAAATTTTGTTGAAAAGTGGCTTTTGGTTATGTCAAATATGGACGAGGCGAAGAATATCAACTGGCAGTATCGATCCTCTTGCACTAAAAATCAACAACAGCTATTTTGAAAAGCTATTTGAGCAAAATAGTAGAAAATGAAGATGATTTTATCAAATAACCTAAGAATAAGCAACAGATCTTATTTGAAAAAATCAAAGATTTCGACTGCAATATTCCCGACGTCACGTGCCGCTTGGTTAAACGCTGTGAGGCGATTTGAGTGATTCTTTTCAATAATACGAGAACTAACTCGCAGAATTAATCTCAGAGCGTAAATCGCGTTATTTGAAAAGTTTTGATTATGATAATCGAGCTTGATTTTAATCTCGTCTAAAAAATTATTATGGAAATTATGAACAAATTTAGAGTTTAAAAACTGCGCTGCTGTAATCAAAGAAAAGAACCACAAAATTTAAGAATTTTATCTTAATTACGCGGTCTGTCATTCATTATTTCATAAAATATTGTTAATAAAAATCACATTGACAAAAATAAAAGGACTGATTATAATAAAATTACACCTGTGGAAAGGGTGTTGCGATACAGTAGTGTGTGAACAGTTCAGCACACTCGTAAGATGGCCGAGAAATCGGAGTCCAAACATAGATAAAACTATGAGTCTTATAGTATAGAGCCGAGAAGTAACTGATGGCTTTGTACTATAAGACTTTTTTGTTTTTATAAATACAGTTATAGGTGACGACAGTGACACTTGTGACGGTAAAAATACAGACAACACAAGTATCTATTTTCCTGTCACAAAAAATTTAAATGAATGAAGGAGACATTGTTTATTGAAAGAATCAATTTACAAAAGCTATGACGAACTGCCGTTATTTTTAAATGCGGAAATGGTGGCGAATCTATTGGGTGTATCAACTACTGCGGCATATGAGCTGATGCATCAAAAAGATTTTCCGGTGTTAAAAATCGGCAGCAGAATGGTCATACCAAAAGAAAAATTTAAGGAATGGGTTGAAGATAAAATTGCAGGAGGTAACATTTGAATTTTAATCATTATCCAAAGCGCGATGCTATTAAAAATTATTTTCCTATGCCGAATGAAATATTTTTCATAGGTTTGAATTCGGGTGAGATTCTTGTCTATGCTTACTTGATGTATTGCGAAGAGACTTCTTCTCAAATTAAAATTTGAAGAAGAAGTCGAAAAACATTTCAGTGCTATCCAAGTTACAATACAATCGGAAAAGCAGTCGGCATGAGTAAAAATACTGTAAGAAAATATGTTGCAGGTCTTGAAGAAAAACATCTCATCACAACCGAGCCTACAAAAATTCGTACTAAAGATGGTCGAGTTCACAACGGAAATTTGCTGTACACTATTCACCCGATACAGGAAGCTATAAATTATTATTACGAGCGACAATTATCGAATTTTTAGCGATTCATTAATGTTTCGGATTCACTACGAAATGACCCTGAATTTTTCGCTGATTATTACAAGCAGGTTAAAGTGCGGTGTCTCCTGCACGGTGTCACATCGGACGGCAGAGCCGACCGTTTGGGCAAAATTCAGGGTGTCAACAAAAATTTATTTACGGGGTCTAACCCAAAGGAGCGAAGATTGGAAGATAAAAAGCAAAAATACGCATACTGGTTGCGACCTTCGATGGTAACCCAACAGGAGATCATAGTTAAAAATCCTATGACCAGCACTCCGATGATCAAGAAAGGCAACTTTCTCGCCGCCCAAGAAAAAGAAAATCTTCCCGAGTACGATACCGTTACAGTGTTCACTCAGGAAGAAATAGAAAAATTAAAAGAAGAAGCATTCAGCACATTCTCAAACGGCAAGAGGAAATATCAGCAGGTCGCAGCGTATATTCTAATGCTGAACACAGGCTTGCGAACAGGAGAATTGCTTGGATTGCTCAACAGCGACATCGACCTCGAAAATCGAGTCATTCACCTCCAGCGCGGTGTCAAGGAAATCGCCAAGCGTGACGGAGTGAATGCCGAACACGGCAGAGAGGTAAAAACAGGCAAGCTCAAGAGTGCTTCAAGCAAGCGCGATGTTCCGCTCAATTCGACCGCTGTGGCGATGATTCAAGACCTCAGAGAGGAACTATACCTCGGAGAAGATACGCCCCTCGTGTGCGACGAGAACGGCAATTTCACCCGACCTGTCAATTTCCGCAAACGCTACTACCGAATCCTCAAAGCCGCAGGAATTGAGCAGAAAGGTTTACACAGCCTGCGACACACATTCGCGACCAATCTCGTCAACGGCATAAAACAGTCTGACGGTACGATTAAATCCTTGACTCCAAAACAAGTTGCAGATTTACTCGGTCATTCGACCTCGCAGATTACAGAGCTGTACTATGTCAAAAAAGATACTGCTCGATTGAATGGTATCACCGATGATTTTGAGATATGAGATTGATGCTAAATTGATGATGTACCAGACGGAAACATTGAATTTATTACCACCGGATGCAGAAAACTCACCATATCTAACACCTTTTCTAACACAATTTTAGACCGTGTATGATACACAGAGATACGAAAAAATCCCTGAAACACGCAGTTTCAGGGATTTTCCGTGGCAGGGGCAGTAAGATTCGAACTCACGGCACGCGGTTTTGGAGACCGCTGCTCTACCAACTGAGCTATGCCCCTAAATAATGGTGGGCCATCAGGGACTCGAACCCCGGACCAACCGGTTATGAGCCGGTTGCTCTAACAAACTGAGCTAATGGCCCAGATTTAAATTAAGCCGCCGCAAAGACCACGGCGGCTTAAAAATCTGGCTCCCCAAGTTGGACTCGAACCAACGACCCTGCGGTTAACAGCCGCATGCTCTACCGACTGAGCTATTGAGGAATATAGAATGTCGGCGTCTACCTATCTTCCCAGGTCGTCACCAACCAAGTATTTTCGGCACAAGT
>JBGUUF010000532.1:0-1117 GCA_045133435.1 Acutalibacteraceae bacterium | reverse complement strand
TTGTGCACCATTTTACCTGTAAACTCTATTTCCTTTACAAATATCTCACGGTCAGAAATTACGGCTTTGCGTATATCTTCAAAGGTTTCTTTGACAATTGCTCGTGCGCTTTTTGCGATTTCCGCTTCAAAGGGGAGCTTGGTCGTTCTGCCTAGCGGAGCAACATCAGCATTTTCCGCCGCGCGGTATAATGCATCCCAATCGTGAGCGCTTACTGCAGAGTCGATTTTTTCCAAAGTTATTGCGTCCTGCTCAAATGACGGAAGATATTTTTCAGTCAATTTTTCGTCACCCGAGGCTATGTCGCAGGCGATACGGTTGTATTTGCAGGCGTAATCAACTGCGGCTCTGACATAATCAAATGTGGATTCCGCCCATATCGTATTCTCGGGAGATGTCGAATTATAGGCGTTTTCCAGCCATGACAGAAATTCTTCCGGAAACGGACAGGAGCTTATATAATACTCCATATTTTTGATTAGCTCGGATAAATCGCTGTCGTTTTTGTCGCCGATAAGCTGCTCTGCAAGCTCCAGAAATACGCTGTCGCCGTCGGCGTAATATTTTTCCAACACCTCTGCAACGCATTCCTCGCGCATGATTTTCAGCTCTGCGGTGTCGGCTATGCGGAAATCGGGAGAGATGTTCAAGCGGTAAAAATTATCGCGGATAAGCTGACTGCAAAACGAATGTATGGTGCTGATCTGCGCCTTTTTGAGTAAAATGATTTGCTTGCGTAGCTGTAAATCCCACGGACTTGACACCAACATTTTCTGCAATTCCGCAGATATGCGCTCTTTCATTTCTGCTGCCGCCGCCCTTGTGAATGTAACTATCAGCAATCGGTCGGCATCGCAGTGAATTTCTGGATCGTTGGAGATAAGTCGTTCTATCACTCGCTGAACCAGTACTGCGGTTTTGCCCGAACCTGCCGCCGCAGATACCAGCAATGTGCCGCCATGAGCGTCAATCGCACTGCGCTGCTGCTCGGTCCATTTGCGTTCACCCATATTAATCCCCCTCTTTCTCTATGATTTTCATTGTATCAGACATGCTTTTTTTGCTGATTTCATTTCCGTTTTCCTTTTGCTCCGCCGTACACAGCACACGGTAATCG
>JBGUUF010000531.1:0-5067 GCA_045133435.1 Acutalibacteraceae bacterium | reverse complement strand
GCATAGTCTTGCGGCGCACCTGCTCCAGATGAATGATAACATTCGCCGTATTTTCGAGCAAAGTTTCGTCGTGAGAAACGTAAATTATCGGCACATTTGCGGAATTTATGAATTTCTCCAGCCATTCGAGCGTGGCAATGTCGAGGTCGTTGGAGGGTTCGTCAAGCAGCAGCACGTCGGGGCGGCAGATCATCAACGCGGCAAGCTGTAATTTCACCTTCTCCCCGCCCGACATAGTTTCAACCCTCTGGTCGGAATAAAATGTGTCGTTTGGAATACCCAGCGACCGCGATATTTCGCCCAGCTCGGCGGGAGTCATATCATAAAACCCCTCCGTCTCACAGAAAAACTCGTACACGGTCATCTGCTTCTGATCTGCGGTCAATTCCTGCGCCAAGTACCCGAACCGCCCGCTCTTGATTACCTCGCCCGAATACTCACAGTAGCCGTCAACAAGGCTTTCGTCATAAATCAGCTTGAGCAGGGTGGATTTGCCGTTGCCCTCCTCCCCGATTATTGCCGCCTTGTCGCCGTCATTCAGCGTAAATGAAAAATTTTCCGTAATCTTCCGCAAATCCTTTGTATGTGTTATAGTTAAATTTTTAATCTGAAGTATAAAGCATCACTCCTGTTCCTATTCATTATTCTACCGATTTGCCGCAAACTGTCAATGACTTGGCACGATTCTTAATCTTTTCTTTAGGTTTATACCCAAATGATTTACTGAAAAATCTTGATAAATTTCTGCATTCATGATAAAATTAAAATGTAAAGAGGGGTGAACGCCAATGCATCAGGATGAAGTCCCGCAGGAATGGGAAAAGAACCCGAATTATAAAAAGTATTTAGACCGAATCCGCCGTCTAAGACTTTTAGATGACGATTTTATGTCAAAGTGCTTTGAGGAAAATATAGAATGCACACAGCTTGTACTCAGCATTATTTTGGAGACTGACGACCTGCTCGTTCAAACCGTTCATTCACAGCACTCGATAAAAAATCTTCAGGGTCGCTCGATCAGGCTGGATGTATTAGCCACCGACAGCACGGGAAAGCAGTACAATATCGAAATTCAGCGCACGGACCACGGCGCAGGCGCAAAACGCGCCCGATACAACAGCAGTCTGATAGATGCGAATATTCTGAATATAGGGTGCGATTTTGACCGTCTGAACGAAACCTATGTTATCTTTATCACGGAAAACGACGTAATAGGTGATAATAAACCGATATATCACATCAACCGAACGATAGAGGAAACCGGACGAAAATTCAATGACGGCTCGCATATAATATATGTAAACGCCGCATTCAAGGACGATCAGACACCGCTCGGGCGGCTCATGCACGATTTCGCATGCACTGACCCGAATGAGATGAAATACCCAGTCTTAGCCGAACGAACACGATATTTTAAGGAACACAAGGAGGGAGTTTCAAACATGTGCAAGATTATGGAAGAATTATACGATGAAGCTGTAAAGGAAACATCAATAAAAACCAAGCGTGATGTTGCTTTATCAATGCTAAAGGACGGCTCTCTGCCCTATGAAAAAATTGCAGAGTATTCTGGTCTTCCGCTCGAAGAGATTGAAGCTCTCGCAAAGGAATTATAATAAAAATAAAAAATGCCTGCGTTGTTCTGAATCGAAATTTAGAACAGCACAGGCATTATTATTTATATTGAATAAATCAGTGGCAGTGTCCACAGCCGCAGTCGTGGTCATGCTCGTGGCAATCCTCACCGCAGTCGCCGCAATCTCCGCCGCAGCCAATGCCCTCAGAGAGCATGGTTATCTGGTCGTAGATGTAGGCGGGATTGAGGAACGAGAGAACATCCTCAATGGTGTTGCAATAGCCCTCGAGATACTGATATTTCAGGTCGTCGGGTTCGAGATCAAAACGCTCGTCGCCCTTGTCAAGGCTCAATGTCTCGTACTTCTCGTTGAATTCTTCCTCAGACATATCCGCCATATCCGCGCGCATTTCGTTGAGAGCATCGCGCGTGCCGTTGTTGTATGCGGCATAATCCGAAGCCTCGGCTATCTCGTCGCGCAGAGTGAACTTGAGCATTCTCTCGGTTATGTCCATTATTGTAATTTCAGATACTTTTTTGCTCATAATATTAAAACTTCCTTTCGGTCAAAGTGGATCATTCCTCGTTCTGTGATGCCATACGCTCGGGGGCTTCGACCTTGAGCATATTGAGGATATTGGCGATAACCTGGCGCACGCAGTCGCAGAGCACGAGTCTCGCGCCCGTAAGCTCAGGGTCAGCGTCGTTGAGTACGCGGCAGTCGTGGTAGAACTTGTGATACTTAGATGCCAGATCCATGACATAGCGGGTCATGCGGGCAGGCTCATATTCCTTTGCCGCCGCAATTATCTCATTCGGCAGTGAGGAGAGATAACGGATAAGCTCGACCTCGGCAGGCTCGCAAAGTCTGTCAAGAGCCGCATCCGTGACTTCGGCAAGGTTATACTTCTTAGCCTCTTCCTGACGGAGGATCGAGCAGATACGCGCGTGGGCGTACTGCACATAATAAACGGGATTCTGCGAATTCTGCTGCACAGCCAATCCGAGGTCAAAATCCATCTGTGTGTTAGCCTCGCGGAGATTGAAGAAGAAACGTGCTGCATCTACGGGAACTTCGTCCAGCAGGTCGGCGAGCTGAATTGCCTTGCCTGTACGCTTGCTCATTTTAACGGGTACACCGTTGTCAAGCAGTCTGACAAGCTGCATAAGTACAACATTGAGCTTAGAGCCGTCCAGACCAACTGCATCCATAGCGCCCTTCATACGGGCAACGTGACCGTGGTGGTCGGCACCCCATACGTCGATGCAGGTGTCGAATTTACGGGTGCTGAATTTGTTGCGGTGGTAAGCGATGTCTGCAGCAAAATATGTGGGATTGCCGTTGGCGCGGATGAGCACCTCGTCCTTTTCACTGCCGAACTCGGTAGCCTTGTACCAAGTCGCGCCGTCCTTTTCATAGGTAAGTCCCTTGTCGCGGAGAATATTGACGACCTCCATGACCTCACCGCTGTTGTGCAGTTCGCTTTCGAGGAACCATGTATCGTATTCAATGCGGTATTTCGCAATGTCTGTCTTCATCTTTGCGATGTTCTTGGGCAGAGCGTAGTCAACCAAAGCCTTGCGGCGTTCCTCCTCGCTCTTGTCCATGTAGCTGTCACCGTGAAGCTCGGCAAATTCCTTTGCGAGATCCATAATGTCGCCGCCGTGATAGGAATCCTCGGGCAGCTCAACAGCGTCCTCACCCTTGAATATCTGCTGATAGCGGATGTCGAGCGAGAGGGCGAATTTCTGGATCTGATTGCCCGCGTCATTTACATAGAATTCGCGCTCAACGTAATAGCCTGCCGCCTGCAATACAGCCGCGAGACAGTCGCCGAGAGCACCGCCGCGGGCGTTGCCCATGTGCATCGGACCTGTGGGGTTTGCGGATACGAATTCCACCATAACACGCTCGCCCTTGCCGTAATCGGATTTGCCGTAGTCCGCGCCGTCAGCCTGAATGCCCTTGAGCACACTGCTGAAATAACTGCGGCTCACAAAGAAATTGATAAAGCCGGGACCTGCGACCTCACAGCGCTCGATGTATGTGCCTGTGAAGTCCATGCGCTCAACGATGATCTCAGCGATCTTGCGTGGAGCCATGTGGAAAGCCTTAGCCGACACCATAGCGACGTTTGAAGCGAAGTCGCCGTGTGATGTATCGGCGGGGGTCTCAATGCCGAATGCGGGCACAGGCTCAGCCGCCAGCACCTCGTCAGCCACGGCGCGTCCCAATGCCGCCATAATTATTTCTTTGATTTGTGTGTTTATCTCATTTACAGAGTTTGTCATGTTTTATTACCATTCCTTTTGAAAATATAAATTAATTTATTGCTCAATAGCTTCAATTTTCATAATTACCGTGTTGGTCTGCTCTGCACCGCCGATCACAAGGTCGGCAACGTATTCGATGCGTCCGCCGCACTCACCAAGCTCAACGGTGATCTGCCGCGCAGTGCATTCCATAGGGATACTGCCGTAGGGCGTGACGTAATCCGAGATATGCGTATAGCCCTCGCGGAGGATAAGCGCGGAGGTATTCTGCCTTCGCACAGATATTTCGCCGTCAGATATTTTTACGACCGTAAAGCCGTTCTCATCGTCGCTGTATTTGAGCCGATGAGCGCCGCCGTCGCACGAATAGCGGCAGTCATAGCCGGTTTCAATGCAGTCATCGTAATCGTCAGAGTGTATGCGGGTCAATATTTTCAACTTAAATTCGTTCATGCGTTAAGCGTTCCTTTCGATGTGTTGAGCGGAGCCGCACAGGGAGAGCCGACCGTGCATCTTCGTCGTCGCAGGCAGCCTGCCGTAACGACCGCTCTTATCGCATAATTATTCATAGTCAACATCTCACCTTCCTGCAATCGCAAATATAAAAGCACCTTGAAACAGTGCTGTTTAATTATTATACTATACAATCGTGCGAATTGCAATATGCCCATGTAATAATTCCCACATGCCCAAACGCCCATGATTTCGATGATTTTCGAGAATTTTCAAAAAATCCGAAATTTTTTTCAAAAAACACTTGACAATTCGGTTTTCATGCTATATAATTAATGACGCTGTTGCAGAGAGCACAGCCAATCAAATGTAAATACGGCGGCATAGCTCAGTTGGCTAGAGCATGCGGTTCATACCCGCAGTGTCATTGGTTCAAATCCAATTGCCGCTACCATTTACGGCCCGGTGGTCAAGAGGCCTAAGACTCCGCCCTTTCACGGCGGCAACACGAGTTCGAATCTCGTCCGGGTCACCATTTATTCCTCAAGTCTTAGGGCTTGAGGAATTTTTGTTTTACTTTAAAAATTCAAATGCCGCTTTAGTTAAATGGATATAACAAACCCCTCCTAAGGTGGCGTTACAACGGTCGCCTTGTAAAAAGTGAATTTAGGATTGCAGTTCGGATTTCGTCTGGACTGCACCTGAAAATTAAATACGTCGCAATAGCTCAGTTGGATAGAGCACACGCCTCCTAAGCGTGGGGT
>JBGUUF010000530.1:0-3299 GCA_045133435.1 Acutalibacteraceae bacterium | reverse complement strand
GTGGGCAACGGCTGGCTTAGAAATGTAGTGGCGGCTGACACCGACTTGGTTTTCGGTGTAATTTGTGAGGAGTGGGGAATCATAATCGCTCTGATCGCCGTGGTGGCGATATGCGCATTGGCGGCATTCACGGTGAAAAGTGCGGCAAATGCCCGCTCGTCATTTTATGTAATTGCAGCTTGCGCGGCGGTAACAATGATGGTGGTCCAGACCATTTTGAATACGATGGGCTCTGTTGACTTGCTTCCGCTCACCGGCGTGACATTCCCGTTTGTTTCAAACGGCGGTTCCAGCATGCTCTCGTCGTGGGGACTGCTGGCATTTGTCAAGGCGGCCGATACTCGTCGTAATGCGAGTTTCGCGGCAGCTCGCGAGAGCTTCAAGGTGCGTATGCAGGGCGGAGAGATCTCGTCAGCAGCAAATTTTTCGGCAAATCAGTCGGCGGTTGAAAATAAGATTGGTCGCAGTGAGTACGATTTCAGCAAGCTCGGTCAGATAGCCGAGCGAATCAGAATCAAGCTGATCGACGCAGGTATTATCAAGCCGGAGGAAAATATTGATTATACAGAAAAATTCAGCGATAATGAGCCTGAAAAAACGATAAACGAAAGCACCACCGCCGACGAGGGTTCACAGACCGAGACTTATTTCCGCACCGTGCAGGAGGATTCGACTATCAACCCGCCGAGCGCAAATTCAGACTCGGAACCCAAACCTGACCGCGTGAGAGTGGGAAGATATACGGATTCATTTGATTCCGATGATGGGGATTCCTACATCGGCAAAAGACGCAGATATTGAGCAGTGACAGGAGGCGAATTTCATTATGAAAAAAGTTCGGAATCGCGCGTGGAGCGTGCTTGTTATTATACTCGCGCTCATGGTTGGAACTGGATATTTCACATTTCAATTTTTCACCAAAGGCAGCGATTGGGTGAATTTTTCCCCGAACAAACACATATACTCTAACGGTGTGCTTATAGGCGGTGCGATTTACGACAGTGACGGAAATCCGTTGGTTCACACCGTAGACGGTCAGCGAAAATACAGCGAAAACCAAAATGTCAGATGCGCCACGATGCACATAATAGGCGATAAGAAGAGCAATATCGCCACATCGCTTCAAAAAGTGTATGCGAATGAGCTTATGGGATATAATCTTATCAACGGAATGTACTCGGTTGACGGTACAGGTAAAAAGCTTTACACTACGTTGAACTCAGATGTGTGCGCGGTGGCATATCAGCAGTTGAAGGGAAAGAAAGGAACTGTCGGCGTGTATAATTACAAGACAGGCGAAATAATCTGTTTGGTGAGCACCCCGACCTACGACCCCGAAAATCCCCCGAAAATCCAATCGGGCGACAATGCCTACGACGGCGTATACATCAATCGTCTGCTTTCATCGAGATTCACTCCGGGTTCGGTCTACAAGCTGATTACCTCGGCGGCGGCGATCGACACGGTGGATGATATATTTGACCGCACGTTTACCTGTAAAGGCTCTACGGTTGTCAACGGTCAAACCATTAAATGCTCGGGAAAACACGGCAAGCAGAACTTTAAACAAGCGCTCAAAAACTCCTGCAACGTGGCATTTGCGGAAATATCGGTGCTAGTTGGCTGGGAAAACATGACCGCATATGCCGAAAAGGCCGGCATTACCGCGAACCATGATGTGAGCGGAATCACGACTGTGAAAGGCAGTATTCCGACATCGGGCGAGAGCAACGAGCTGGCGTGGACGGGAATCGGTCAGCACACAGACGAGGTGAACCCTTTTGCGATGATGCGCTATGTCGGCGCGATAGCCAATGGCGGTGTTGCCAAGGAACCGTATGTAGTAAAAAAAATCACTACATCGGGAGGAATACGCACATCATTTATGCTCAACAACAACAGCACGCGCTGCCTGAGCGAGTCCACAGCCAACACGCTGGCAGAGATGATGCGCTTTAATGTAAGCAACGGCTACGGCGATGAAAATTACCCCGAGGGAATGGAATTTTGTGCCAAAACTGGCACGGCGGAGCTTGACGGCGATCAGAAATCACATGCGTGGTTTGTCGGCTTCTGTCAGAATGAAAAATATCCCTACGCGTTCGTGGTTTGCGTGCAGAACGGCGGCAGCGGTAAGACGGTCGCGGGAAAAATCGCCTCAAATGTTATGGCAGAAGTCAAAAATCAAGTCGATAACGGCTGATGAAATATTTTCCCAATCAAGGGCGATAGTACGGGTGTCAGAAAGTTATTGCGGCGATTCATTAGTTAATTTTGATAAAAAGTATTGACAAATTTAGGTTTGAGGTGTATTATATAAAGGCATTATTTAATTGTGACTTCTGTATGCAGCTTTTTAAGGCGGTTGGTTTTATATGAATTATCTGTCGGATAAGTCGGACAATGAGCTTATAAGCCTTGCCGTTTCGGGCGATCAGGCAGCATTTGCCTGTCTTTTGGGGCGATACAGTTCGCTTATTCATTCCAAGGCGGTGGCTAAAAGCCGGCTTTGCGGGTGCGATATAGTGGATGATTTGTGTCAGGAGGCGGCTATAGGTCTGTTGAATGCTGTGAAAAGCTACGATCCTACTAAGGGTGCGGAGTTCAGAACGTATGCTGATATTTGCGTGGAGAATGTATTGATTTCGGCGGTGCGTTCGTATGTTAGTCACAAAAATCAGCCGCTTAACGATTATGAAGAGTTAAGCGATTCCGAGATTTCGGGGAGCGTGATTTCCTGCGCTTCGGGAGATCCGCAGGAGTTTATGGCAGAGAACGACAGCTTGGACAGTTTGATGGACGAAATTTCTATCAGTCTGACTGATTTGGAAAAAAATGTGCTCAACATGCGTATTTGCGGCTATTCCTACGAAGAAACGGCCGATAAACTCGGCATAGGGGTAAAGTCAGTGGATAATGCGATTCAAAGAGTAAGGCAAAAAATGAAATCGTTGCGGTGATCATCCGCCGCAGATAATGGTTTCACTTTTTCTTTATTGATAAAAAATGTCCTTGTAGCTTAATTAAACAGTAGCGTTGCAATTTTATTTTTGCAAAGGTAGCGGTGCAATTCCGCTCTGGGGCAACCATTTATTTTCTCAAAAGCGAGGTTATTACAATGTACGAAGACAAAACTCTCAGATGCAAAGATTGCGGTAATGAATTTGTATTCACAGCAGGTGAGCAGGAATTCTATGCAAGCAAGGGCTTTGAAAATGAACCGCAGCGCTGCAAAGAGTGCCGCACAGCAAGAAAGAATGCAGGCAAGCAGCAGCACGAGATGTACACAGCAACATGCG
>JBGUUF010000529.1:0-3614 GCA_045133435.1 Acutalibacteraceae bacterium | reverse complement strand
AATATTTCACAGAAAATGATATTAAAAATTTGCCCGCCCCTGTGCAAAAATATTTTAGACTCTGTGGATTCATCGGCAAAAAGAAAATGTCATATATGTCTGCCGTTTACAAAGATGTGGATTTCAGTATGGAGCGAAACGGCGCAAATATGCCGATTGACTACACTCAATACAATTTCGTCACCAAGCCCGACCGCCTTGCTTTGATTGAAAGTAGTATGTTCGGCGTTCCATTTAACGGATACGACTATTATCTACGTGGTGAAGGCGGTATGAAGGGCGTTATCGGCAAATGCATAACCATATTTGACACCCGAGGAGAGGAAATGAATAAGGCTTGTCTGGTGACATGGCTTGCGGAGGCTTTGATTGTTCCGAATGCCGCCTTGCAGAATTTCGTCAAGTGGAACGAAATTGATGATACTCACGCCAAAGCCGAAGTCAATTTTTACGGCATATCGGTCAGCGGAATTTTTCAATTCAGCGACCAAGGGGAAATGATTTCATTTACCACCAACGACCGCAGTGTTGCCGAAAACGACGGAACTTTTACATATGTTCCATGGACAGCGGAGTGTGACAATTACAAAGAAACCGACGGAATTTTGCATCCGACTCAATTCCGTGCAGTCTGGAATTATGAGGACGGCGATTATATTTACTTTGACGGAAACGATATAAAAATCACTTATTTTTACAATTGAACAAAAGTCCCACAATATTTTTGAAAAATAGCAAACGAGAATTTAAGAGATCAAGCGAGATTGAGTGAGAATAAAAGAGATTTGATATTTGTAAATTAAATTTTGCAAAAAAAGTGTTGACAAGGGCGTTTTGTTGTGGTAATATACTTTCTGCGAGCTTAGGTCGGTGCATTCTTTAGCTGACAGTCTGCGCCGATTAATGTTTCAAAATTTATGTTATCATGTTATGGAGGAAAATGCTATGTCAACATTTATGCCCAAGGCAGGCGAAATCGACCGCAAGTGGTATGTTCTCGACGCAGCAGGCATTCCCGTAGGTCGCGTTGCTACTGTTGCTGCTGACATTCTCAGAGGCAAGACAAAGCCGATTTTTGCACCCCATGTAGACTGCGGTGATCACGTTATCATCATCAACTGCGAGAAGGCAGTATTCACAGGCAATAAGGCTACAAAGAAGATCTATTACCGTCACACCGGTTACATCGGTCACCTCAAGGAGACTAAGGCCGGCACATTGCTCAAGAGCAAGCCCACAAAGGTTATGGAGCTTGCAGTTAAGGGCATGGTTCCCGATACAACTATCGGCAGAGCTGCTCTCACAAGACTTCACCTCTATGCAGGTGCAGAGCACAAGCATCAGGCTCAGAAGCCCGAAGCTTGGACAATGTAATTTTCGGAAGGAGGATATAAATTATGTACGATAAGACACCGTTTTTCTACGGCACAGGCAGAAGAAAGAGCTCCGTTGCCAGAGTAAGACTTTACAAGGGCACAGGCAAGGTTGTTATCAACGGCAGAGAAATTGACGACTATTTCGGTCTTGACACACTCAAGGTTATCGTTCGTCAGCCTCTCGAACTCACAGGTCTCACAGATCGTTTTGACGTTATCTGCACAGTTGCAGGCGGCGGCGTTACAGGTCAGGCAGGCGCGATCCGTCACGGTATTGCAAGAGCACTGCTCCAGTACGATTCCGAAAACCTCCGTCCGATGCTCAAGAGCGCAGGCTTCCTGACTCGTGACCCGAGAATGAAGGAAAGAAAGAAGTACGGTCTCAAGGCTGCACGTCGTGCTCCCCAGTTCTCAAAGAGATAATTTCTTCTCTCAGATACTTCGCGATTGCCCGATATATTCGACAATTGCTTTGCAAAATACTCCGGGATTTTTCTCGGGGTATTTTTGCGTATATGAACAATTTGTTAAGTATTAATAATTTATACATACATTGAGTAGTATTTTTATTTTGTTTTATTTTGTGAGTTTATTTTTGAGATAAAGGACGGTCATAAATTATGGATAAGTTGAAACCAAAGCTTTTCTCGGTCATGAAGGACTACACCAAAGAACAGTTCATTAAGGACGTAGTCGCAGGCATCATCGTTGCGATAATCGCACTGCCACTCTCTATTGCCTTGGCTCTCGCCTCGGGAGTCGGTCCCGAACAGGGCTTGTACACCGCAATTATCGCGGGATTCCTGATTTCATTCTTCGGCGGCAGCCGTGTGCAGATAGCAGGACCCACAGCAGCATTCGCCACCATCGTCGCGGGTATCGTCGCATCTCACGGCATGCAGGGTTTGATGATAGCCACGATCATGGCGGGTATCATACTCATACTCATGGGACTTTTCCGTCTGGGCAGCCTTATCAAATTCATCCCCTACACCATCACAACAGGCTTCACAGCGGGTATCGCTGTGACTATCGTGGTAGGTCAGCTCAAGGATTTCATGGGCATCACCTACAAAGATGGCATGGCTCCTATCGAGACAATGGAGAAGATCCAAGCTGTATTCAAATGCATCTCCACCTTTAACTGGCAGGCATTTGTGGTGGGCGTTGTATGTCTTGCAGTGCTCATCGTGTGGCCAAAAATCAGCGAAAAGATTCCCGGCTCGCTGATTGCCGTAATCGTGGGCGTTGCAATGGTCAAGCTGCTTAACATGAATGTCAACACAATCGGCGATCTCTACACCATCAGCAACAAACTTCCCAGCATATCTGTATCGGGTTTCTCCTTTGAAATGGTCAAGACAATGCTGCCCGATGCATTCATCATTGCATTCCTCGCAGCTATTGAATCTCTGCTCTCCTGCGTCGTTGCCGACGGCATGGTTAATTCCAGACACCGCTCCAACATGGAATTAGTTGCGCAGGGTATTGGCAACATCGGCTCGGGACTCTTCGGCGGCGTGCCTGCAACGGGCGCAATTGCCAGAACTGCAGCTAACGTCAAGAACGGCGGCCGCACTCCGATTGCCGGTATGGTGCATGCAATCACACTGCTGCTCATTCTGCTGGTGCTCATGCCCTATGCATCATGGATTCCAATGCCCACCATTGCGGCAATCCTCTTCATGGTTGCATACAACATGTGCCAGTGGAGACCCTTCGTTTCCCTGCTCCGTTCTGCTCCTAAGAGTGACATTATCGTGCTTGTGACAACATTCGTTCTTACCGTTGTGTTCGACCTCGTAGTTGCAATCGAAGTCGGCATGGTGCTGGCGGCAATCCTCTTTATGAAGCGCAGGAGCGACGAAACCGACGTTAAGGGCTGGGAATACATCGACGAGGACGACGACCCCGACAGCATTTCACTGCGCCATGTACCCAAGTATATCCGCGTTTATGAAATCTGCGGTCCGCTCTTCTTCGGCGCAACAAATCAGCTTGCCGATATTGTTGTGAAGGACTTCACAAAGTGCCTTATCCTCCGCATGAGAAGCGTTCCCGCGTTGGATGCTACTGCAATGCACGCGTTGGAGGGACTTTATGATAGGTGCGAGAAAAAGGGTGTCACGGTAATATTCTCCCATGTTAACGAGCAGCCGATGAATACACTCACCAAGGCAGGATTTGTTGAGCGTGCGGGCGAGGAAAATTTCTGTGAGCATATTGATGACGCATTAG
>JBGUUF010000528.1:0-1442 GCA_045133435.1 Acutalibacteraceae bacterium | reverse complement strand
AATCTACTGCTTCAAGAATTTCATCAAGCCTCCCTGCCGATTTTTCGGCTGAAGTCTGTTTTGCTTTTTTCTCTGCAATTACTGATTTAATTCTATTCAGCTCATCGACCATGCTTTGCATCTCTGCGGAATATTCGCCTGAGCTTGCAGCCTTGGTTATTGCTTGTATCATTTCTTTGACTCTTGCCTCATCTTCAACAGTGCTGTTTTCGTCATCTTTGCCGAAGTACATATTTACATGAAGCTTAAGATTTTCTATTGCCGCATACCCGCTTTCATCTTGGACAACCTGCTTGATACAATCAACTATAGCTTTTTGCAGTACACTTTCCTCAATGCTCGGTGATTCTGAGCAGTATTTTTTGCCGTAGTCGAGCCGATTTATGCACCGCCACACAATTTTCTTTTTGCCGTTTTTTGACCAAGTGCATCGTCTGTAAGGTGTTCCGCAGTGACCGCATATCAGCAGATCTGTGAGGGCATATTTGCACGAATACTTGCCCGACTCGGTTTTTGTACCGATTTCTTTGACCTTTCGCTTGCTTGTCCTGCGTGCCATTTCCTCCTGAACTTTGTCAAATATTTCTCTCGGAATTATTGCAGGATGGTTGTTCTCTACATAATATTGCGGCCGGTCATCATTACGTTTGGATTTATGGGTGATGCAGTCCACAACGTAGGTCTTTTGAAGCAGTGCATCACCCTTGTATTTTTCGTTGGTGAGAATTGAGCGTATGGTCGTAGCAGGCCAAGTTTCTTTACCCATTGGTGATGGAATTCCTTTGCTTTCAAGAGTGGCTTTTATTACATTCAGACTGTCACCTGCAAGGTACCTATCGAATATGAATTTTACAATTTCAGCCTGTTCGGGGTCAATCTCTGGTTTGTTGTCCTCACCTCTGCGATAGCCGAGGAAATTCTTGTAGCTGAATGCCACATTACCCTTTTTTGCGCTGATTGCTTTACCCATTCTTACATTTCCGCTGAGTGATTCCGATTCGGATTGAGCGAATATTCCATGCATGCTTATGTAGATTTCGCTCGTGGTGCTCATCGTGTTAAGGCCTTCTTTTTCAAATATCACAGCGACACCCAAGGCTTTCAGTTCTCGCACATAATTCAGACAATCGACCGTATTTCTTGCGAATCTCGATACCGATTTTGTAATGATGAGGTCGATGTTGCCTTTTCTGCACTGACGAATCATTTTCATGAAATCGGGACGCTTGACGGCTTGTGTTCCGCTGATGCCCTCGTCTGCATAAATTCCGGCAAGCGACCATTCGGGATTTCGCATAATTTTATCGGTGTAGTATTCGACCTGCGCTCCGAAGCTCATCTCCTGCTCGTCAGAATCTGTGGATACTCGGCAGTAGGCTGCGACGCGAAGCTGTTTGTAACTGCGTTTGGTTTCTTCTTTTTTGATTGTCGGGGCAATCTCT
>JBGUUF010000527.1:0-3661 GCA_045133435.1 Acutalibacteraceae bacterium | reverse complement strand
AATATTTAACGGTGACATTGTTCACGCTGATTTACAATTGCACACGGTAGGCGGTTGATTTCCTCCCTATCTCTAATAATAGATTTGAGTTGTTGCTAATGGAATATTTAACTATTCTCGTTGTTATTCTCGTCCTTATCGACCTGATACATAACGGCAGCAATAAAAAAAATTAACCGCCCTCTCGCCAAAGAATGCGGTTAATCTTTTTCGATTAATTATAATTATTTTGGAAATCAACCGTCTACGCAATGTATTCATGCGTGAACAGTGTCACCTTCTATATTTATTATAATTGATACGTCGCCGTTTGTCAACAGATAGGCGATAAATTTCTTGACATAAAACAATTTCCGTCATATAATATTCAACGGTGACATTGTTCACGTTGATTTACAATTGCACACGGTAGGCGGTTGATTTCCTCCCTATCTCTAATAATAGATGGGAGGTGCTGCATTATGGATTATACCACATTGATATTTTTCATAGTAATACTTATTTTGCTTGACAAAATACTTAACAGCAAAAAAGATTAACCGCCCTCTCCCCAAAGAATGCGGTTAATCTTTTTCGATTAATCATAATTATTTGGGAAATCAACCGTCTACGCAATGTATTCATGCGCGTGCGCGAACAGTGTCACCTTCTATATTTATTATAATTGATACGCCGCCATTTGTCAACAGACAAAATAAAAAATCCCGGCGTGTCAATTTTTTTATTTTTCTCCCGCGCTAAATGAACATATCGTTGTAGGACACGCCCAGGATCTCGTGTATTTTCTTGATCTCGTCGGGATAGATGTGGCGCTGTCCAACCTCGATTTTAGCGATAGCACTCCGCGTGATGTCGCACCCGTCCACCTGCAATTTAGCCGCGAGCCGGTCTTGAGTGAAACCCGCCTCCATCCTTAATTTTCTTATGCTTTGACCGAATGTTTTGTCATAATCCGTGTTCACATATGTCAATTCCTTTTATTTAGTCCTTGACATCATTTTACATGTATAAAAATTAAATATTGCACCTATATAAGTGCAATACCTAATAAAAAAAATTATTCCTTGACTAAAAAGCACATAGGAATATCAACATACATTATTTAGAAATTAAACCATTGCTTCTCGGATAAGGTTTCTTTTCATCCGTCAGTCCAAGGATATAATCAGTAGAAGTCTCATAGACCATCGCCAATTTGACAAGAAAATCCAAAGGGATCTGCCGTTGCCCAGTCTCGTATTGAGAGTAGGTGTTCTGCTTGATAAAGAGCAGATCGGCAACGTATTTCTGCGTGTAATCGTGGTCTTCTCTGATGTCTTTAAGTCTCATCGGCAATATCCGTCCTTCATAATAAAGTATGTATAAAAAATACAAAATTATGTTACTTTATTAAGCCGACCTATAGTGACAAATAACTCAATTTGTGATATTATTTTGAAGTGATGTGAAGAATGTCACGAAATCTTGTCAAAAAACGGAGGATTTATTAATTATGGCACAGTTTAAATGTCCCAAATGCGGTCAGATGCTCGAAAACGGAACCCCTCAATGCCCGAATTGTAATGCAAAATTTAATTGGAATACAACTAATGCTGCCCCACAGCAGCCAATGCAGCAGCAAGCACAGTATCAGCCGTATCAGCAGCCTCAACAGGCACAATTCCAGCAGCCTGCACAATATCAGCAGCCGCAGCAGCCCGCCAAGAAAAAAATAAAATGGTGGATGATCGTTATAGCCGTAATTCTCGTCGCCGCACTGTTCAAGGGATGTTCAGGTGATGACTCCACAGGCGGCACAGACAACACAAGCAATTCATCCGCTTCCGCACAGAAATCAAATAACGAAATGCAGGATAAAGGCACTTTGGGAAACTACGAAGTGGAAATTTTGTCAGCTAAACTCTCCAAAGACTATGAGGGAAAAGACGTTGTAATTATTGAATACAACTTTACAAACAACGGCGACGATGCTATGAGCTTTTCAGTTGCACTCATAGATAAAGTATTTCAGGATGGCATAGAGCTTGAGCATTCCTACTTTATTGATAATAATGACTATGATGCAGGCAACACCTCAAAGGAAATTAAAAAAGGCAAAAGCATCACTGTACAGTCGGCATTCGTACTTAATGACACAACAACGCCCATCGAGGTAGAAGTTTCAGAATTTATCTCATTGAGCAGTAAAAAGGTAATCAAAACCTTTGATATTGCATAAAATACTTCTTAAACCCAACAACACCTGACACCGGTTTCCAATATTACCGCACCCCGCTTACGACAGTATGTTGAAAGCGGGATGCGTTTTTTTCAATACAAACACCAAAACCCCCGGCAGTTCAATTTAAAAACTGTCGGGGGTTCATCGTTATTCAATTATCATTGAATCCAAAAAATCAATTACTCAGCCTTGCCGATGCAGCCGAAGAGCTCCATCTTTTCCTTGACTGTAGCCTTGATTGCTTCTGCGCCGGGAGCGAGGAGCTTTCTGGGGTCGAAGCCCTTGCCCTGCTGATCCTTGCCTGCCTCGATGTACTCTCTTGTAGCAGCCTGGAATGCGAGCTGGCACTCGGTATTTACGTTGATCTTAGCAACGCCGAGGGAGATAGCCTTCTTTATCATGTCAGCGGGGATGCCTGTGCCGCCGTGGAGAACCAGCGGAACGTCACCGACAGTGTTCTTAACAGCTTCGAGAGTCTCAAAGCTGAGGCCCGGCCAATTTTCGGGATACTTGCCGTGGATGTTGCCGATACCTGCTGCGAGCATTGTAACGCCGAGGTCAGCGATCATCTTGCACTCGTTGGGATCTGCACACTCGCCTGCGCCGATAACACCGTCTTCTTCGCCGCCGATAGAACCGACTTCTGCTTCAAGAGAAAGACCGAGAACTTCGCATGTGTTTACGAGAGCCTTTGTCTTTTCGATGTTTTCTTCGATCGGATAGTGTGAGCCGTCGAACATGATAGAGGAGAAACCTGCGTTGATGCAAGCCTTTGCACCCTCGAAAGAACCGTGGTCGAGGTGAAGTGCAACGGGAACTGTGATGTTCAGCTCTTCGATCATGCCCTTGACCATGCCGACAACTGTCTTGTAGCCGCACATGTACTTGCCTGCGCCCTCAGATACACCGAGGATAACGGGAGCCTTGAGCTCTTCAGCAGTGAGAAGGATGGACTTTGTCCACTCGAGATTGTTGATGTTGAACTGACCGACGGCATACTTGCCTTCCATAGCTTTGGTCAGCATGTCTTTTGCGTTTACCAGAGGCATTGTAGTCACTCTCCAAAATATAAATTTATTTGCTCTGCGGATAAGCCCGCTTGAGTCTGATTTTATTATATATCATTTTTCCCGCGATTTCAAACCTTTTTGTTAATTTATTGACACTAACGGCATATTTTTTTATTTTTTACCGTTTTGCCCACAAAATCCGTCTCCACATTCGTAATATGCCGCGCATATATTACATAAAGTAATTACCACAACGCCATATTTGTCACCTTGGTTCTTAGTTATAGGTTGACAGCACAAAAATCCCGTGCTAAAATACACCTGAATCATTTTACATGGGAGGAACTCCGCCATGCAAAAAACTAAAAAACTAACCTCCGCCGATATAGCCTGCATAGGTCTTGCCGCGGCGATGATCACCGTTTGCTCG
>JBGUUF010000526.1:0-1426 GCA_045133435.1 Acutalibacteraceae bacterium | reverse complement strand
CCGCGCGGGCAGCGATCACCGCAAATTCCTGCGTCAGGTGTTTGTCTCGGTGGACATAACCGCTCCGATGTATTGGTGGAAGGAATACGACACCTACAAGGTGGCGACTGTGGCGAATTCGACCAGTACGATGCACAAAATCACCAGCAAGCCTTTCGACATAGACGATTTCAGCCACGACCACATGAGCGAATCTGCCGAGAAATTTATGCAGGGCATCGTGGACGAGCTTGAGAGCATTCGACTGCGTTATCTGGAAACCAAGGACAAGGCCGACTGGTACGATATAATCCAGCTCCTCCCCTCCAGCTACAATCAGATGCGCACCTGCTCTTTCAATTACGAAACGCTCATAAATATTTACTATGCACGCAAGGATCACAAGCTGGCTGAGTGGCACACGTTCTGCGACTGGATCAAGACCCTGCCGTATGCTCAGGAACTTATAATATGCGACAGCAATTCTAAATAATGCACAAAAAAACAAAGCGGTTTACTTAAACTGACCCGAAAAGTTGAATTTTCTTTTGGGCAGTTCGACCCCGCTTTGTTTTTTTAATTTATGGGTTATTTTTGGTCGATGTTGATTTTGGGAAGCTCGGGCATGAATTCATCCGAAATTCTGCGGAGTATCTTGTTGAGCAGACGTATCTCTTCTTCGGGCAGATTTTCCATGATGCGCTCGGAAACTACATCCATATAGGAAAGACCGAGGTTATAATAATGATAAAACTTATCGGTGACTCTCAAATGATATTCACGCTTATCTTCAACGGATTGTATCTTTTCGATATACCCCTTCTGAACCAGCTTATTTACTTTATAAGCTGCATTTGGCGGAGATATGCCGAGAAATGACGCGAACTCGTTGACCGTGGGATTATCCAGCGAATGAATGACCTCGACGCAATAAGTTTCGACTGTCGTAAGGCTCGCCTCACGGTCTGCAAATGTAGAAAAAACGCTCCTGTAATAATTGAGCTTAAATTTTGAATAAACCTCGGAGAGATTGCGCTTAACATTTACTTCATTTTCCATTTAATAATACCATCCTGAAATTATTATACATACATTTTACATCATATATCAATTTTGGTCAATAGATTTTTTTGATATACTTAAATTTTTTTTACTTTTTATATCATAAAAATAAAAAAAAATTAAAAAAACTCAAATATTGTGTTTATTTTTTCGAGGTTTGATGTTATAATGTAATAAAATCATCCGAAAGGAGCAAGTTTATCGTGAAAAAAATCTATCGAGCAGTCGCACTGGCAGTGGCCGCTGCCATTACCGTTGTATTTGTAGGCTGCCAGAAAGAGGTTACATCTCATAATCTAATGGAAAATGTAACCGCAGGCAATGTATCGGAAATGGCATGCAATGAAAGCTTTGCAAAAAAGTACACCGATATGTCACTCAGTCT
>JBGUUF010000525.1:0-2774 GCA_045133435.1 Acutalibacteraceae bacterium | reverse complement strand
AAATCACCTTGACTTAACGCTGTACCTTTTGAATTAATACGAATAAAAATATCTGTAACAACATCGATTTCAAGGTTATCAGATAACTCAATGACTCCGATAAGCCGATTTCCAATTGAGCGTAAATTAATTAATACTGTTTCAAGTGATTTTTTATCCATCTCCGGATTTTCAGCACAATAGTTCTCTATAAAAGAAAAAAACGAAAAACTATCATCAAAAATTTCAGAAATATCCGCAATCCATTTTTTGCTTTTCAAATGACTCTGGTCTTGGACTGCAAAAATTTCTGCGTCTTTATCATCAGATAGCGCTTCAAAAGGATTGATTGCTATTTTAATCGGTTCTTTTCTATAACTACTATTAATCACAGGTATTCCAACAATAGATGCCATCAATGCTGTAACTCTTTGCTGCCCGTCAATAAGTATTTTCTTTCCAGAAGACATACTTCCGTCTTTAAGTCTTACATTCGGGTTTTTCCAAATAATCAAGTATCCAGTGGGATATCCTTTATAAAGAGAATCTAAAAGATCACGCACTTGCGTTTTCTTCCAAACAAATGGTCTTTGAATCTCCGGAATAGCAATATCTCCAGATTTAATTAATCCCAAAATCGCACTAATACTCAACGAATTTGAATTATACTTCTCAACAATCATACTCTTCTCCTTGCATACCTTTTGTTTCGATAATTGTATAAAATAATTATATCACATTCAATTTAAATCTCAATACAAATTATTATATTAGACAAACTTTGTAGAAAAGCTCATTATTCCTAATTACCCCTCACTGCAAAAACTGCTCCGCCTACAAATCGCGAGAAATGGGCTGTGTGGCGCGTTTTGGATTGGCGTATTCGTACACTGCTGGAAGCAATGAAAATCGGGTGTTGGCGGTTTGTGGCGGCGAGAGGGGCGGATTTGCGGTCGTTATGTAGATTGCTTGTCCTTGCGCTTGCGATTGGGGAAATATGCCTCGTTCCAGTCGATGTATTCCTCGACCGTAATTTTGCCGTTGGAGCAGTCGTCGCGCTTGGTTAGGGCTGCATATTTCCATTTCTTGAATTCAGGCTGCTTGATTTGGTTGACCTTCACACGTGCGGAATAGCGGCGGTAATATTTTCGATAAATTGGCAGGGCTTTGTTCTCTGCCATTTTATTTTTGTAGTTCTCCTCAGCGGCGAGGTCGCGGCAGGTGCGTATCTCACCGAAATGGATACGATTACAATACCGCGCGTCATAGTTACCTTTGACCGTAAAGAACTGTCCGCAGCGTTCACAGCGTTTCAGCTTCACGCCATACTCGATCAGCTTGTTAAACTCTAACTCCAAAAACTCGTGCAAGCTCTCGCAACGGTAACGGATAACCGGATTATGGTCGTAGTTGTGGAAATACATCAAGGTGTACGCGTCGATGTTATGCTCGCGCGCAAAATCGGCAAGCACTAACGGATCATAATCTGCTGAGGTTTTCTTATCGCCCATAAGCAATCGCTGCTCTTCGTTGAATGCGACGAAGGGCGGCATTTTCTTTATCTTGCGGTAGAGATAATATCGCACGGCAGGGTTTATCTTCCCTAACACATCAGGATGAAACTTGGAATCAAAACAAAACTCCAAAACCTCTTTATATTCCTGTTGCAGCGTTTTCAGATATTGATAATAGTCATCCATCGCTTCAGAAATATCAGCGCCGTTTTTTACGCTCGGAGGAAACAACGCGGAAGCGGTTGAACCGAACGCAAGATAATTTATCAATTCCTTATACGCGCGGTAAGATATGAATTGGTTGATGCTGTCCTGCATATTGCTATCGGCATCCGGCAATTCAAACTCCTCATATTTGTACAATCTAAGTTCGACCTCATCATACAGCGAATCAAAATCCGCGTACATAAATTCAAACAACGCCTCGCCTAACGGAACTGTAACTACACTGCCGCTGAGCGGATCGTTTTTCTGCTGTGGTTTGATATCTGAGTGTCGCTCGTAGAAAACTCTTTCAAATTCGTTGATCTCTTTTGAATCGATAGGAAAACGAATGCGATCCAGCCACTCTGAATTATCATCAGTGCTGTTTGTCTGCAAGGGCTTCATCTGCTCCTCTGCTTCGATACAGAGCGCGACAAATTCATCATCATTGGTTTTCATCAACTCGGTTGTGTTTTTCTGCGGATGGTAGGTCGCGTAAACCATACCGTCAGTAAATGAAACATTTTCCGTTCCTGTTCTCTTTAGCAAATACTCTTCGTAATCGGATAACTCGTAGTTTTTCAATTCCATCAGCGCACCTCTTTTGTACAATGCAAATTCTTCGATAATCCAACAATTTAACTGTGTCTAATTTATATTGTACAAAACTATTGAAATTCTGTCAATCCCCGTTATAATGATAATACGGACGTTCGAAAATTCATGAATGAGGTGTTGAATTGAAAAAGCATAAGGACTATTTTATGTTACCGAATAAGATTTTTGATTTGGAATTGAAGCCGCGCGACTTCATTGTGTACAGTTGTCTTGTGCGGCATAAGGACAACGAAACGCACACTTGTTTTCCGTCGCGCAAGTTGATTGCGAAGGAGTGTTGTGTCTCACCGAGGACGGTCGATAAAGCTTTAGCGAGCCTGCAGACTCTCGGTTTGATTTACTTGCAGAACAGGAAAAGAATGAACGGCAGCAACACGACAAATCTTTATACAGTCACTGTGCTCTTGGAAAATGCTGCATAAATTACTGCACCTACTGTAAACTCTGCTTTACAAATAA
>JBGUUF010000524.1:0-1490 GCA_045133435.1 Acutalibacteraceae bacterium | reverse complement strand
CAAGCAGGGCGATATGGACGTGCGTGTAATTATGCCGAATTACACCTGCATCCCCGAGACCTATCGCAACAACATGAGATATGTCACACATTTCTACATGGATTTCACCCGCGACCACACTATGTACCATGTAGGCGTTATGGAATATTGGTGGGGCGGAGTCAGATTTTACTTCGTTGACAACAACCATTTCTTCGGCAAGGGCAATCCTTACACTGATATGGCGGGCGACATTGTTCCATTTATATTCTTCTCCAAGGCTGTTCTGGCTATCATGCCGGTAATCGGATTCAAGCCTGACGTCATTCACTGCCACGATTGGCAGGCGGCTCTCGTTCCTGTGTATCTCCGTACTGTTTACGAGCACAACGAATTCTATCAGGGAACAAAGGCTATACTCACCATCCACAATCTCCACTTCCAGGGCATCGCAAATATCGACACCGTTAAGTATCACTCTGATCTGCCCGAGTATGCATTTACACCTGACAGACTCGAGTTCAACGGCGACGCTAACATTATGAAGGGCGGTATCGTTTACTCTAACTTCGTTACCACTGTAAGTAATTCCTATGCCAACGAGATCAGAACTCCCGAATACGGCGAGGGTCTTCACGGTGTTATCAATGATTACAGCTACAAGCTGGGCGGCATTGTAAACGGCGTTGACTATGATGTTTACAACCCGTGGAACGACGGCTATATCTATGACAGATACGGCATTGACAACTTCCCCGACGCTAAACGCTGGAATAAGGAAAAGCTTCAGCGCGAACTTGGCTTGGAGCAGGATGTCAATAAGTTCATGATAGGCATTATCTCCCGTCTTACCGACCAGAAGGGTCTTGACCTTGTCAATGAGGTCATGAACCGCATTGTTGACGAGCATACACAGGTCGTTATCATCGGTACAGGCGACAAGAGATATGAGGACTCTTTCAGATATTACGAGAATTATCACAAGGGCAGAGTTTGCTCCAACATCATGTACTCCAACGAGAGAGCGCACAAGCTCTACGCTGCTGCTGACGCAATTCTCGTGCCGTCCAGATTTGAGCCTTGCGGTCTGACACAGCTTATCGCTATGAGATACGGTGCTGTTCCGATCGTTCGCGAAACAGGCGGCTTGAAGGACACTGTCTGCGCTTACAACGGATTCGAGCACACTGGCACAGGCTTCTCATTCTACGACTACAATGCGGAAACCATGCTCGGCGTTATCAACTATGCAAAGCAGATATTCTTCGAGGACAGATTCGGCTGGGAAGGCATCGCAAGAAGATGTATGGAATCCGACTTCTCATGGTGGAGATCTGCCGGACATTACAGAAATATCTACAACATGCTCATTTATCAGTGGTAATTTTTCCGCAAATTTAATTTAACATAATATGAAAATTCCCTATGAGATTTCAAATTTCTCATAGGGAATTTTTTACAGCTCGTTTTTAAGAAATTTCTGCATAATATCGTTGAAGCTGTCGGGTGCG
>JBGUUF010000523.1:0-1517 GCA_045133435.1 Acutalibacteraceae bacterium | reverse complement strand
AACAATGTTATATGCTCCGTTTATATAAGCGTTGTAGTTTGCAAGTTCAACTTCTGTGAAACCATCGGGCGTCTCAAGCACAGCCGATGTCGCTCCGTCCTCTGCAATTCCTGCATAAACCAACAGGTCGTGACTTATGGGTCTGGAATAGAGCTTTGCGTATAAAAACTGCTCGTTTTCATAAGAACACGTCCTGCGGTATGCCTCGAAAACCTCGCTGAAGGCGTGCCCGTTCACCGACACAAGCTCCTTGCCGATCAAATCCGAATACTTCTCGACTGCGGCTATGATGTAAAATTTGCCGTCGATATGTTCCAGCATGACGGGGATGTATTCGTTTTTCAGATATGGACACGTCATACTGGTGTGACCATTCTTAACCTGCGCCATTATCTCCATTATGCTATAATAAATATCGTTATCAGTCATATTTTCCGACTGAATCTTTACTTTAAGCTCATCGAGCTGTGACATCCACTCGTCCTCTGAGATAAATTCAAATTCTCCCGCCGCCTCTGATGGATATTGAGCCTGCATATGCTCTATCGACTCGACCCACTCGGCAGAATGCTCGTTTAACTCAAGCTGACTTGCGACATTTTTTTCGGCATCTCCGCACGATGAAAGTGCAAAGATAAATAGCATTGAAGCCGTCAGCAGAGCAGAAGTAACTCTTTTAGAAGGTTTCATAAAGATACCTCATTCTTTATCTTTTGGACTGTTGTTCGGCTTGCGGAACACATACATATCCGCGTCGTCATCGTCTTTTCCCTGTCTTATGTCATCATCGGTAAAACCAAGCTCGTGCATATGATTTCTGCCGACGTTATACCCCGCGTCGCCGCGAATATTTTGATAAAGTCTGGTAGTGATCGTGAAGATTGCCACCGCTAAAACTATGATAATAAGACTCAAAAAAGCATAAATATCCATAAGTTCACACCCTCTTTAATTCTCAGAAAAAATCTCCCACAGCTCGTTTGCACTTATATCGTCCGCAATACCCGGTGCTACGCGGCTTTTTACCTCTTCCCTGTTCGCCCACATATATTCAGAATGCTCGGGCGAAAGTTTCACATCCGAACCCTCACATTCGCAGAGATATGTGATCAGCACGACCTGCCTGTTCGGATTTGTTTTGAACGACGTGACATAAAGCAGCTTTTTGACTTCAACATCAACGCCCGCTTCCTCCTTGAATTCCCTTTTCAAGGCCTCCTCCGGGCTTTCGCCGAATTCAAGCTTGCCGCCGGAAAATTCCCATGTGCCGCCGCCGATATCATCATCGTCAGCCCTTTTCATTATCAAAGCTCTGCCGTCTTTCAGCAGAATTCCCTTAACTGCAACCACAATTTTGTTTTCCACAAAAACCACTCCTTTCTGATTTGCAGGTTTACATTATTATTATACCACATGGCTCTTGATTTGTCAAATATTTATCAAAGTTAAATTTAATTTTTTTATTAATAAATTTCATTTGAGCTTTATCACGCGTGTATCGCTCAATTTATCCGAAA
>JBGUUF010000522.1:0-3770 GCA_045133435.1 Acutalibacteraceae bacterium | reverse complement strand
ATAATCGACAGAGCATACTCTCGGTGTCCCTAAAGCAGTATACAGTAATATTATTAATAATTCAACACTGTTTGTGTGATGTATCATGCGACAAAATAAACATTTTGTTAAAAAAGTGACTTGAGCATGTCAAGTTCTTCCAGGTATATGCAGTGTTTAACGCTGTCTTCGACTATCGCCTTGCGGCATGAGTCAAACGACACCCATCTCACCGACTCGACTTCAGTTTCCTGAAGCGTGAGTTCTTTTTCATTCACAGGCTTGCGGTAAATGTAAATGTGAGAGATCTCCTTGTCGTAAAAAAACTTGTTGTGGAAAATGCCGTCAGATTCAACTTTTCTAGTGCCGACGCTCTCAAGATCGCCTGCCTCTGCCTGAATGCCAAGCTCCTCGCTCAGTTCTCTGACCGCAGCATCAAGAATGTCCTCGCCTGCATCTATATGTCCCGCCGCAGAAGCATCGTAACAGCCGGGATGTGAGTCCTTGCAAGCCGCACGCTTTTGCAGCAGCAGTTCGGTCTTGCCGCGAGCATTGGTCCTGATTATCCATATATGCACGGTATTGTGCCAAAGTCCCGCTGAATGGACATAGCTTCTCTCGGCGATGTAATTTGCGGGTGTGCCGTCGGGATTCAGCACGTCAAAAAGCTCTGCGGGCTGGCTGTTGATAAAGCACTTGTTCAGGCGGTCGCCATGATAGATAAGCTTCATGTCGAAATACGGCGAGTTTTCCATCATCATATGCAGGAATATTCTGTCGCCGTCCCACAGATTCAGTCCGAATATCTGGGATTTTTCCACCCAATACAGCTCGCCTTCATCGCATGAAGCCAGCTCACCCTCAAATTCGGTCACGGTGTAGAGGAACATATATTCGGTTTCCAGCTTATCTGAGATAAACGTCACCAATCCGCGCGGATTCAGGCTGATCGCAGTCAGACCCGTTTCCTCGAGTATTTCGCGGCGTGCGCACTCGTCGGGAGTCTCATCCTTTTTCAACTTGCCGCCGACACCTATCCATTTGCCCTTATTAGCATCGTTTTTCTTTTTGCCGTTGCGCAGAAGTAAAAGATATTTGCCGTATTTTTCAACATAACAAAGTGTCGTCAATTTCATAAGTAAATCCCTCACTATTGCAATACCGACGGAGAGCAGGCAATCGCATCTCCGCCTGTGTTTCTTTAATTAAATTGGATTTCTACATAATCACCAAGCGCGTGGTTTACATCAAGTATGAATATAGGTGTCGCGCTGCCGTCGAGATACGAACGGCATGCAACCGTTCCGCTCACGGAATACTTGCCCTTTTTGTTTTTGGTAACGGTAATAACATCGGTTTCGGTGATGTATTCCTTTATCTGATCGGCGTCGTATTGGTTGTAATATTCAATCACATCTGACTTGCCCACGCCGTCTGACGCTTTGGTAAGTTCCCAATTCTTGCCCGAATTGAAATTCTTGGCAGCGTTGGCAATGTTAATATCAGCAGAGGGCACAAGAGTTTCGCCCGTTTCAAGGTCGATGGTGTATGCATATGCATAAGCGAACGGGTGAGCCGCGCCATCCATATGCAGGCTGCATCTGAACACGATGCTAAGCATTTCTTTGCTCTTGTATGTGACCTGATAGGAATTCGTAAATGTATCAGCATATCCGTCCTTCATAAATTCCGCAAAGTCCGACTTGAAGAGTGAATTGTAATAATTCTGCATCGTCTCGTCGTAAAGTCCGCTTATCTGGGGATAGGAGACTTTGACTTTACCGTTCGAGCTTTCGTATGTTTTTGTTGTGACCTTGTAGGAATTATCACGCTTTGCTGCGGCGGTCGTCGTAGTCGTAGTTCCGGTAGTGGTCGTAGTGGTGCTGTCCTCGTCTTCACCCTCATCGAATTCTATAACAGAAGCCGTGTCCTCATCATCCTCAAAGGACACTATCTGTGTTTCGTCGCTGCTCTCGCTGCTGCTCTTTTTATCGTCATCGTCGCCGCAAGCGGTAAATGCTGTGAGCATTGACAATGCAATAGTTAAAGCCAAAGCCTTTCTGATCTTGTTCTGTTTCATTTCAAATATAGCTCCTTAATTAGTTAAATTTTATTTCAATGTAATCTCCCACTATATGCAATACTTCCAGTATGACAACAGGCTCTGAATTGCTGTCAAGATACGAGCGGCACTCAAACGTTCCGCTTTTTGAATACTCTCCCTCTGCATTTCTTGTGACAGTGATCACATCACTTTCCAAAATAGCCGAACTTACAGACTGTTCTTCATAGCATTCGATATACAGCTCTTTATCGTCATAATTTTCATCGGGTGAATAAACGATTTCCCAGTTATCGCCCGATACGAAATTCTTGCTAGCTTTATCTGCATTGATTTTATCGGATGAAACAAACGTCTCGCCTGTTTCAAGGTCGATGTTATATGCATAAGCATATCCGCGCGGATGAGGAGATGCATAAGGCAATTGACACCTGAAAACAATGCTTAGAACATCGGCTGTTTTCAGCGTCACCTCATATTCGCACAGGAAATGCTCGGCATTTCCGCCGCCCATATACTCCTCAAATTTCGACTTGAAAAGCGCGTTGTAATAATCCTGCATTTTCTCGTCATAAAGTCCGCTTATCTGCGGATATTCAATATCGACCGTGCCCTCATCATCGGTATATTTCTGCAAAATTATTGTGTAAGAATTGTCGCGCTTTGGTGCAGTGTCGTTCGATACATCATCATTCGTCCCGCCGCACGCCGCAAGCGCAGCCATCATCAGCATCGCAACTATCAAAGCCGCCGCACATCTCAAGCTTTTCGTCACTCCAATAATTTTCAAATTAAATAAATTTCACTTGGATTATATCATAAGTATTTCCAAATGTAAACCCAAATTACAGCTTTGTAAGGCTTATTTACCGAATTGTAATTTATGAGCGAAATAAAGTCACAAACCGAACCGCTCCGCAAACTGCTCCCACGTCATATAATCGTTTATCACCCCGAGCAGTGCGTTCGCGGTCATGCGCTGGGGAAGCTTCAGTTCTGACAGCAGTTCAGCGCGTTTTGCCGAGCTTCCGTCGCCTCCGGAAAGACCTGCTCGAAAGAAGTCCTGCCGTGTTATCATGCGGCGGTCGTCGGTCACGGGTAAATCAGCTTCGTCCGAGCAGATAACTCCCGCCTTTTGCAGTGCATCAGTCAGCACCTCAGTGGTCATGCCCTCAACGCCGATCTTGCCCTCCTTAGAGTGCTCGGTCTTGCGGCGCTCCTTGCCAAACACATCGGGGATATACGCGTGCTTGATGTATTCGGCGGGAATGCAGGATTTCAGATGATTGCGTATCACAAACCCCGCCGAATCGCTGTCGGTGATGATAAGCAGTCCCCGCGTCTCGGCGAGCCTGCGAAGCATCTGCATTTTCTCCTTATCCTTAAATATCCCGAAGCCGTCGGTGGTTATTATCAGCCCGTCAATGAGCGAGCTGAGACGGATCTTGTCATACTTGCCCTCGACTATGACCGCTTCTTTTACCTTGATCATCTCAATTCCTCCGCCGTCAGGAACATCTCCGCCAGAAGCTGCTCCATTAATATCCTGCCGTCGGTTCTGCTGCTCTTGAGCGACGCGTCAGTCTCGTACAGCTTGACGCACCATCTCCGCAGCAGTTCGGGCGAATACCGTCGGCAGTCGCGGAACGAAAAGCTCAGCCGCTTTTCCTTGCCCTTGTATTCGTCACCGAAAATCTCCGCCATATCTTCGGCATTCTTGCCGCATGAG
>JBGUUF010000521.1:0-3379 GCA_045133435.1 Acutalibacteraceae bacterium | reverse complement strand
AAAGCGCGCAGAGAAGGTGAGTATTCTTTTCGTAAGCATGGTTGATGGGCAACACGGAAAGGGTATTTCCGCTGGGACGGATCAGACGCATTGAGCTGTAAATAGTTGCGCATATATTCTTGTGCGAAAGCATGACGCCCTTGTTAGCGCCTGTCGTACCTGATGTGAATACGATTTCGCTCATCACTTCGGGGTCGATTTCCGCATCAATAAACGACCTGTCACCGTTCGCAACGAGTTCGCGTCCCTTTTCCAATACATCAGTAAATGACAGGCAGTTTTCGGCTTTATAATCGAAGCTGTCATCTGCTCTCATCACGATGCAATATTTAACATTCGGGCATTCCGCCAATGCCTGCTTTACCTTTTTATACATCTTGACCGAGCAGAAGATCGCCTCAGTCTCGCTGATATTTATCTGCTTTGCAAGTGTATCATACTGAAGCTCCTTGTCCAGAGGTACGGCAACGCCTGTACCGTTAACTATGCTGAGATATGCCTCCATCCACTCAATTGAGGTTTCGCCCACAACCGCGATCTGCTTGCCTTTAAGCCCCATAGCGATAAGCTGAGTGCCGATAGCGTTTGTTCTTTCCAACATTTGATTATGAGATACAGTTTCTGTCTCAGTTTTATTGATGATCTGTTCATATAAAACATCATCACCATAAAGCCTTGCAGCGCGTTCCACCAATACTTTTAAATCTCTTATGTGCTCGGCTTTAAAAAGTTTCTTTTTATAATTCACTTAATAAGTCTCCTTCCGATGCGCCCCCGCAGAGAGCAGACGCTCTGAACAATGTATAATGCTTCATAATAGATTCACTACCAAATTATACAATAAAATTATTTTATTGTCACTTGACAGATATTACTAAATAATAGATTTTCTCTTGTTAAAAATTCTACAAAATCAACCAAACCCGCATTTTTTTATAAATCAGAAAAAATATTTTATGTCCGTGAGCGGTCATAATAATGCGTTTTGCTAATAAATATTTAGTAGAGAAAACAAAATACAGACGAGGGAGTGTAAATTTTGATCCATCTGCGTGCAAAACACTGGTTTTTCTTATTTGCCTCAATAATTCTCACAATATCACTATTTTTAGCAAATAACCTATGTAAAGCAAATTCACTTAACAGCAACTCCGAGGCTATAACGATCGAAAACAATTGTAAAGTTGTTATACTTGACGCAGGACACGGTGGCTTTGATGGCGGCGCGATAGGCGTTAACGGCACTATCGAGAAGGATATAAACCTCTCAATAGCACTCAAGCTGCGCGACATGCTCGAGGATGCGGGTTATACTGTGATAATGACGCGCGACACCGACACTGCACTTGAAAATGACGGCGACAAATCCACCCGTCAGAAAAAGGTAAGCGATATGCACAATCGCCTTAATCTTACAAAACTGTATCCTAATGCCACACTTGTAAGTATACATCAAAATAAGCTGGATGGCAACCAAAACAAGGTTTTCGGGGGGCAGATTTTTTACTCTCCAAATAATGGAAACAGCAAGATCCTGGCTCAGTTGATACAGGATGAATTCAACACATATATTCAGCCGCAAAAGACCCGACAGATAGTGAAAACGGGCAAAAATCTCTATCTGTTTTACAATGCGCAAAATGTTGCGGTACTGTGCGAGTGCGGATTTCTCTCAAATCCCGAAGAAGAGGCGCTTCTCAACACCGACGAATATCAAAATAAGATAGCATATTGCATTTTCCGCGGAATTGTGGTATATAATGATGAAGGTAATACATCTGAAAATAATGCGGCAGCAGAGTAACTTTATCTAAATAAAGGTTGTGTAAAATAATGGCAAAGTCCAAAAACGTATATGTATGTACAGAATGCGGCTATGAATCGAGCAAATGGTACGGTAAGTGTCCCTCCTGCGGCGAGTGGAATACTCTCGAAGAGCAGGTTCGTGAGACAGTCACCGCTTCATCCCCATCGGTGAGAAGAAGCACCGTTTCGTCGCTGTCGGCATATGAAATGCCAATGAAAATCAAGGATATAAGCACATCAGACGAAGCGCGTTACAGCACCGGCATGGAGGAGTTGAACCGCGTGCTCGGCGGCGGCATAGTCAAAGGTTCGCTCGTACTGTTGGGTGGCGACCCCGGTATCGGTAAATCCACCATTCTTATGCAGATATGCGAGTATCTCGGGCGCACGATGAAAATATTATATGTATCAGGCGAAGAATCCCGCCGTCAGCTAAAGCTGAGAGCGATACGATTGGGTGTAAACAGCGATAATCTGTATGTGATGACCGAGACAGACGTTGAGCGCATCGTTGAAAATATCAAGTCGATGAAGCCTGACATCGTGATGATAGACTCCATTCAGACCATGAACCTGAAAGAATTGTCCTCATCACCGGGAAGTGTGGTGCAGGTGCGAGAATGCACCAACGCCATCATGCGCACGATAAAGGCACTCGACATTCCTACGATCATCGTCGGTCACGTCAATAAGGACGGCGCGATCGCAGGTCCGAAGGTGCTTGAACATGTGGTGGATGCCGTGCTGTATTTCGAGGGCGACAGACATCTTTCATACCGTATTCTGCGCGCGGTCAAAAACCGCTATGGTTCAACCAACGAGATCGGCGTGTTCGATATGCAGGAGGACGGTCTGCGCGAGGTGGAAAATCCCTCAATGATGCTGCTGTCAGGTCGCCCTGTGAATGTATCGGGTACCTGTGTCGCATGCACTATGGAGGGCACGCGCCCGATTCTTGCAGAGGTGCAGGGATTAGCCGCATCGTCAGGCTTCGGTAATCCGCGGCGAATGTCAACAGGCTTTGATATCAGCCGCATGAACCTCATTATTGCCGTGTTGGAAAAGCGCTCGGGATATTTCTTCGCCAACATGGACACATATATAAATATAGTTGGCGGCATGAAGCTGTTTGAACCCGCTGCCGACCTTGCGGTTGCCGTTGCGCTGGTCAGCAGCTTGAAGGATATGTGCGTGGGAGAGGATGTAATAGCATTTGGCGAAATAGGACTTGCGGGCGAGCTTCGCGCAGTCAACCATGCCGAGGCTCGTATCCGCGAGGCGGCGAGACTTGGATTTAAGCGCTGTATAATGCCTTATCACAATCTCCAGTCGCTCAAAAATTCTCCAAAGGATTACGGAATACAGCTTTTCGGAGTGCGCTCGGTCAGACAAGCCATCGAGGTTTTGAGTAATTGAATTTCTCGCTCGGCGGCAAGTAGATCCCGCTTGATTTGGGCTTGTAATACGGGCAGCCCTTGAAGGAAGAATTGGTTATCGGCATGTATTTTTCGAGTCGGCAAAATCCGTCGCATTGATAAAAGCAATCGCTTATGCATGGAACCATATTCATTCA
>JBGUUF010000520.1:0-12838 GCA_045133435.1 Acutalibacteraceae bacterium | reverse complement strand
CAGCTTTTCGCTCTCCTCCGTCACCTGCTTCAATTTTATGGTGAGTTCGTCGAATTCAGCCATCGCCTTGTTGCCGAGAGAAGCGCAGGCGCAGGCTTCGTCGAGCAGGTCGATAGCCTTGTCGGGCAGGAATCTGTCGTTGATATATCTTTCCGAGAGAATTACCGCGCGGCGCACGAGATAATCGCTTATCTGCACGCGGTGGTGCTTCTCGTAATATTCCTTGATACCCAGCAGGACTTCAACGGTATCGTCGATGCTGGGTTCGTTTACGTTCACAGGCTGGAATCTGCGTTCGAGCGCCGAATCCCTCTCGATATGCTTGCGGTATTCGTTGAATGTAGTCGCGCCGATGACCTGAATTTCGCCGCGCGAAAGTGCGGGTTTCAGGATATTCGCGGCATTCATCGAGCCTTCCGCGTCGCCTGCACCGACGATGCTGTGCACCTCGTCGATAAACAGAATGACGTTGCCCGCCGCCTTGATGTCGTCGATAAGACCCTTCATGCGGCTCTCGAACTGTCCGCGGAACTGAGTTCCCGCCACCAACGCCGTGAGGTCGAGACGGTAAATCTCCTTATTAGCAAGTCTCAGCGGAACATTGCCCGCCGCGATCCTGAGTGCAAGTCCCTCTGCGATAGCGGTCTTGCCCACACCGGGTTCGCCGATAAGGCAGGGATTGTTCTTGGTCTTGCGGGAGAGTATCTGAATTACGCGGCTGATTTCCTTGTCGCGCCCGATAACCGCGTCAATGCGACCCTCGCTCGCCTTCTGCGTGAGATTTTCGCAGAATTCATTGAGGTATCTTCGCTCTTTTTTATCGTTCTTTTTGCCCTTTTTCTTTTTCTGAGCGCCGTCGGCATACTGCGCGCCGCCCATCTCAAAGTTATTGCCAAAGATTCCCATAATGGGCATCGGCGGCTTTTTTCTGTCTTTTTTACCTTTATCGTTCGGCTCTTCCACAAGCTCCGCTTCGATCTCATTGTTGTCTTTTTCGGAAGTATCGCTGCCATCAGTCAATGCTTCGGGGGAAGATTCCTCTTCCTCTTCATTCGCATCATCTTCATCATCGTCGTCCTCGTCATCGTAATTGTCAAAATCACCGCTTCCCAGGTCGCCGATATTGAATCCCTCCATCATGTTGGCAAACGGCAGATCGCCGTTCTCCATAGCTTCCGCCATCTGATCTTCCATATTCTCAATCATTTCGGGACTGATTCCGAACTGCTTTATCATATTTTCGATATTCGGAATACCCATTTTTCTGGCGCAGGTGAAACAATAGCCGATATTTCTGTCGGGATGCGACGAATCGGTTATAAACACAACTGCTGACCTTTTTTTGCATTCAGCGCAAAGAGGCATAGAACCTCACACTTCCTTTCTCGGGTCAAAAACCCCATCCATTTTTAATTTTTTTAAATCTGTTCCTTATTACCGCGATGCAGAACCTTTTCCTTTTCAAAGTCGATAGTACCATCGACCTCTTCCCCGTGAACGATTTTCAGAGCCATACGGAAATACATGATAAGCGCAAAAAGCATCAGAAACGCCGCAAAAAATGCCAGCGCGGGCACGATGACCGTCAGCTTGTCGCTTTCCATAAATATATTGAGCGCGACGATCAGTATCATGCAGGTGTAAAAGCCGACTGTAGCTATCTTTCCCCACCATTTGGCTTTTACCAGCTTTTTGCCCTTGCTTACTATCACCATGCCGCCCACAGCCATGCATACTTCCTTGAGGAGCATTATGCCGAGTGCAAGCGAGAGCCACGGGAATCTGCCGTGATAGACATACCACATGCAGATCACGACAGCGGCAAGCGTCAGCTTATCTGCTATCGGGTCAAGTATCTTGCCCAATTCTGTCTCCTGATGCAGCTTGCGTGCAAAAAAGCCGTCAAACATGTCCGAAAGCCCCGACAGGACCAGCATCAGTCCAGCATAAGGGTAATAATCCGAACCCATCAGGAAAAACACA
The DNA here is from genome assembly GCA_045133435.1 of Acutalibacteraceae bacterium. GTDB lineage: Bacteria > Bacillota > Clostridia > Oscillospirales > Acutalibacteraceae > RUG762. The sequence goes on along the minus strand of JBGUUF010000520.1, from coordinate 10,855 downwards.
CAGAAAAAGGGAATGAGAATTATTCTGAACACAGTAAGTGTATTAGGTATATTAAACAAACAATAGCACCACTCTTTGTCGTAAAGTCACAAATTAATTCAGCCGAATATCGGGAACACTCCGTCACCCAAAAACAGCATTATCAGGTTATCCTTGCAAAACAGCTTGAACAAAAACGACCAGTTATATGAAGATGAACGGGTAAAATAGCAGTCCGGCAGTATTGGGTCCACCAACTCGATAAGCGAAAGAGCTATGAGGAAAACCACCATGATCTTTCCCGCTCCGAGCACCATGCTGACTACAGGCGAAACTGCCGCCCTGTCAGGGGTATAAAAATATGCCTCGACCGTAGGATAAAATGCCTTGAAAAGATAGTAGCACGCTGTGAGCATTACTGCAAAAAACAGTGCGCGCAGTATGCCGTCAATCACCGGACGGGCGATTATATCCACGATCTCCCCGGTTGCGTTGGTGAGATCACCCGAAAGAACGCGGTTTATTTTGTTAAGATTTTCGCCCACTGTAGTTTTATACAATCTGGAGCCGTTATTAACTATCGACGGCATGCCCGTCATAATTCTTTCGACAGCGTTAATGCTGGCATCGACCTCGTTTGAAGTCTGCACCAGAGTATCAACCTGCTTGACGATAGCCTGTTTGAAAAAATTAAGATAACAGAAATCCGCCGTAACCACCGCGACCGGTATTGACACAACACATGACACGACGCTCACTATGGATTCCACAGCGTTTTGCAGCTTAGATCTTTCGGCGCATTTTTTAAACATGCATACGAAAAAAACGATAACAGCAATATCAAGTAATATTCCCAGCAATTCCTTTAAACTCCCTTCGCACAGCGGTTTGATTTGCCGCGGCTTTTCATAATATAATACCACAGCCTTGTGACAATAACAACATAATTAAAACAAATTTAACAATTCAGGGGGATTTTTCCGTCACTCTACCTCTGTTATCATCGTCACACCTCTGACCAGCGTCTTGCCGCCCGATGTGACGGATTCCTGACTGTCGGCAGGAACTTCGGCTTCCTCAACGAGTCTCCCGTCATAATTATAGCTGTAAAATCGGGATTCTGCCACCAGATTAATTCGGCTGGAGGTCAGCTCCACACACGGCGATGTAAGCTGAGTGGAGACGCCGATAATTTTCTCGCCTTTCTTGTTCAGCACCGCGATGTCGCAGTTTCTGCCGTCGGTGTACTGTGAAATGACCAGCGCGATGTTTCCGTTTGAATCCCAGTCAAAGTCTGTGAGCGTGCTTCCGCTGTAATCATACTTGGTCTGCTTTTCGGAATTCACGCCGAGTTGTACGCAGATGTTATCGCCTACAGCAGTCACATTGTCGGAATCACTGAAACGAACCGCGATCATAAGCGTATCGCCGAAGGTGTACTCCTGCAGATTTTTATCGCCGCCGACCTTTTGGATGATAACACAGCTCTTCATCTCGCCGTTCTCGGTAGTCACGCCGCACATGGCTATGTGGCTGCCCGACTCACTGATAGCCGCCGCAGTGATGTGATAATTGCTTGAACGCCACTGATGCAGAAGATCTCCGCTCTTTGAATACACAGAGACTTCCGAAAACGCCGTATCGTGATTAGTGACCAGCACAAATCGACCTGTGCGTGAAAGGTCTGCCGCGAGTATGGAATTTTCTGATTTTTTTGTAAGAATACTGCTTGAAAGAGTTTTTAACGAATAAGACATATTGCCCTCATCGTAGATCAAGGTGTATCTGCCCGCCGTTTTCATAGCCGGAGATGCCATGTAATGCGCATAAGATACTACCTCCTGTCCTTTGTCGTTGAACACCATATAGTTGGTATCTGTAAGCACCGCCGTGCCATTGGAAATGCTCTCGATGGCTATCGAGCGGTTTCCCTCGACCTCAACGGGATAACCTTCGCCGTCAGCCTGAGAGAGTATCTTTTTATCCCTCACTCCGCTGACTATAGCAGAGGGCGACAGGTCCGCGCGTGAAACTATCAAAAATATAAAGCTGAACAGTGCGAGCGAAGCGAAGATCAGCTTCACCAGCGTTTTGACCTTCAGGCTGTCCAACAGCGAGCCGTCAAAATTAACACTGTCAATAGTTTTTCTCACAGTGCGTGCAATGTTCTTTCCCGCACCGCCTGATTTTTTGCTGCCCTTCGGCATGGATAAGTCACCCTTTCCTCAAGTATACACAGAGTATATAAACTGAATTTAAATTAATTTACACTAAAATTACGTCACAGAAAATTATATCATAAACCCGCGCTCAATACAATACTTTATTCAAATATAATCCGCATGCACCTGCCGTAGCACCCGCGCGCTCGCGGTCTTTTGAGGCTATTATTTCGGGGATAGCTCCGGGTTCTATCCTGCCGGAGGAAATATGCAGCAGCGTGCCCACCATTATTCTCACCATATTGTAGAGAAATCCGTCTGCCGTCACGGTGAATTCCACCATATCGGGATCATCGGCAAGGCGGCGGACATTGCACGCTGTCACGGTGCGCACCTTGTCCTGCACGTCGCTGTTAGCCGAGCAGAATGCCGAAAAATCATGTGTGCCCAGATAATCCTGCGCCTGCCCGTTGAGAAATTCAGCGTCCATCGGGTATTTGTACCACAGCGCGCGCGCGTGCCAAAACGGGTCACGGAGCTGAGAATTGAGTATCAGATAGCGGTACTGCTTGCCGCGGCAGTCATAGCGAGCATGAAAATCGTCCGCCACCTGCACGCAGTCAAAGGCGGCTATATCGGGCGGCAGTTTGACATTCAACGCGATGGGCAGCTTCTCACAGGGGATGGCGCATTCTGTGCGGAAGCTGACGCAGAATTCATTGGCATGCACGCCGCTGTCGGTGCGGCTGCACCCTCTGACCGACACCTTTTCCTTGAGCACATCCCACAGAGTCTCCTGAAATACCGACTGCACGGTGCGCAGACCATCCTGCACCTGCCAGCCGCAGAAATCCCGTCCGTCATATTTTAATCTGAGCAATAAATTACGCATTTTACCCATCCAATCACATCAAAAATAATTATGATAAAATTTTATATGTACAGATAAAAATTGTCAAGCGAAATTACCTCCGCCACAAAATAAATCCCCCTCAGCACGAGCCGGAATTTTGCACATCCGAAATCGTCCTGAGGGGGTGGAAGCTTATTTGGTCAATGCATCACACATTTATGCGTTGACAGTGACCTTGATTTTCTTATATTTGCCGCTGCCGGTTTTGACCGTAATAGTGGCGGTGCCTTTTTTCAGACCCTTTACGGTCGCTGTAGTTCCGTCCGATGAAGGAGTGACCGAAACTACAGATTTATTGCTTGTGCTCCATGTTATGGTGTCGTTGCAGCCGGTGGGAACTATCTCTGTCACCTGAATCGTATCAGTGCCGTCAACAGCAATGACAGAAGATGTTTTATCCACAGAGATCGACACAGCCTTGGTCATGACCTTAACGGGGATCTCGCAAAGCACTCTGTCGCTGCCGAACATGGTTGCCGTGATGGTCACGTCGCCCTGACCTACACCCTTGACAACGCCATCGGGGGTCACTGTTGCAACAGAAGCATTGGAGGTACTCCAAATAATAATGTCATTGCTGCCCTTAGGCTCAACCTTTTTCGCCTTGAATGTCACACTCTTGCCAACATAAATGCTTGCAGAGGTCTTGTTGAGCGTCATGCTGTCGGCAGCCTGGTTGACTGATGTCACCTTGTATTTAACGCTCTTGCCGCTGCCCGCCTTTGCTGTGATAGTTGCGGTGCCCTTATTGCCCGACTTGATCGTAATAGTCTTGCCGTCCGAGCTGACATCAACTATGTCGATAACGCGCTTGTTGCTTGTTGTCCACTTGATAGTATCGTTGGAGTTTACAGGCGAGGTGATCTCAACAGTGAATTCGCCTGTATGACCGCCCATAAAGAGTGCGGGAGTTACTTCGGTAAATTCAAGCGTCGCCGCTTTGGACATTACTGTGATCTCAGCCGTTGTCTTTTCGCCGTTGAATGAGGTTGCAGTAATTGTTACTGTACCCTGCTTCAAGCCCTTGACGACACCCTTAGAAGATACTGAAGCAATAGAGCTGTTGCTGGATGTCCAGAACACAGGGTCGTTTGAACCGCGTGTCACGAGCGATGCCTTGAGAGAAACGCTCTTGCCCACATAGATGCTTGCAGAGGTCTTGTTCATCTTCAAGCTCTCTGTCGGGGTAACAACTACCAGCTTGCAGGTATCCTTGCTCTTGTCGGCGGTAGTCACGGTAATTGTAACTGTGCCCTTCTTGTAGGCTGTCACATTGCCGTTCTCGTCGATAGAGGCAACCTTCGGGTTGCTGGATTTCCATGTGACCGCGCTGTTATCCGATGTTGTATTGGTAAGTCTGACGCTGCATGCTTCGCCGGCATTGACATAGACGATATTATTGCGCATATTGTCGCTGTCGATACGGAATTCATTTACCGTTATCACGCTAGATGCCACTATTTCACCGTCAGCTGTGCGGCAGTGAATTTCAGTAGTGCCTGCGCCAACAGCTGTAACCTTGCCGCTCTTGTTTACTGTAGCAACATTAATATCGTCGGAATACCACATCTTACCGGTGCTGTTGCCCTTGATCTTTGCAGAAAGGCTTACTGTGGGATTGAGCTTATTGCGCTTAATTGTAAGGGTATAGGTCGGTTTGTTCACTGTAATAGACTGTGTTTCCTTTTTCCACGAGTCAATAACTGTCACTTTTATCTGAGCAGAGCTTCCACCCTCGATAACAGCTGTAATGTCAGCCTTACCCTTGGCAACGGCTGTTATCTTGCCGTTTTGGTCTACTGTTGCCACGGCTTCATTTGAAGATGTCCAAGTGATAGTCTTTGTGGAATTGCTGGGGTACTTGTATGCTGTAACCGCGAAGGTCTTATCCTTGAGGAGTGTGATGTTCTCAACATTCAGCTTAATATCGTGAGGAACAAGCTCGCCGTACGAGCCGCCGCAATCCATGCAGACTGCCTGCTCGGTATAGGTAGCTGTGCCGCCTCTGTGGGGGATAATTTCCTCATGACCGCAGCCTTCGACTGTGCAGGTGTGGCGGTGTGTTTCTTCATCCACATAACTGCATACGCCGTAGGTATGGGGCAGCTTGGTGCCGAAATCTGTGATAGTGTTGGTCGCGTCGCACTTGGTACACTTGGCGGTCTTTGTGCCGTCACTTATACATGTTGCGTCATTGTTGGAAACATATGTCTTGAATGTATGTGCGATTTTTTCGATGCTTGTACCGGGTGTGACTACCTCGCCGCAGCTTGTGCAGACCTTGTCGCCGGTATAGCCTTCCTCAGAACAGGTCGCAGCCTTCTTGTTAGCGAGCTTTGTTTTGGAATGCTTGCAAGCGATATTTTGCGTGATTTTTATGGGAGTTGTGGTAACATCCATATCAGGGAAGGTGTCGTTGGTCATCACGCAGTAAACATACTTGCCAACAACCGAATCGCCGAATGTAAACTTACCGTTTTCCGATTTAGCGGGAGTTACCTCAACCGCATCCTCAGCTTCTCCGTACTCATTCAATTCGTCAGCCGCATACCACTTGTACTGAGTGACATTGCCGCCCACCGAATATTCAGATGAAAGGTCGATCGTAGAGCCTGCAGAAACCTCACTCTTGTCGTAAACATATGTCTGAGTGTTAAGCAATTTAATTTGGCAGGATTCCCAGCCATCAAACAGTGTAAGCTTGGAGAATTTAATGTTATTTACACAGATGATAATATTATCCAAATTTGTGTTTTTCGACAAATCCAGTTCTTCAATATTCTGGCAGCAGCAATTCAACATTTCTAACTCTGTATTTTCTGACAAATCCAGCTTTTTCAAACGGGTCTCAGAATCCCCTGAGTTAATTTCAAGATCAATAAGCTCTGTACAGTCAGAAACATCAAGTTCGCTTAATGCCGCGTTGCTTAATGTCAGATGCAACAATTCGCTGCAGCCAGTCAAGTCGATAGACTCAATCAAGCAATCATTGCAATATATTGTCTCCAATGCAGTGTAGCCGGAAACATCCAGCGATTGCAGAGAACTGTAAGAAGTTTCAATATATGTCAAAGCAGTACAATTGGAAAGCTTAAGATCTCCTATTTCTCCAAAATCGGATATAATAAATTTCAAGCCTTTGGAGTTTGATAAATCCCATGAGCCATACTCTAAATATATACCAAATAAATCTTCGGTATAAATTTTAACGGTGCTGCCATTTGCCATACCTTCGCACCATGTTTTATAATTATCAGGCTCGTAACACTCCTCATCGACTAAAACCTTTTCACCGTCGCCCCAGTCGATATAAACCGGATAAGGCTGAGGACCGGACAAATAGAAGCCTATATAGTCACCTTTTTTGCAGTTGTTGATCTGAGCATTGCAAACCGTAGTATCTGTATTTGTGATGCACAGGTTACTGGTTGTGATCTTCATTTCGGGCAATGCCGAATTGGTTATGACGCAGTAAACCGTTTTATCCAAATAGTCGCTGCCAAAAGAGAACTGACCGTCAGCCACTACTGTCGGAGCAGCTACTGTGCCGTCGCTGAGATACCATGTGTAAACGCTATTTGTTCCCACTGTGGCATTAATGGTTTCATCCGTCTTGTACTTAGTTCTGTAAAATGTGAGCTTTTGGCTGTCAATACCCGTGACATCGCTTGCGCTCAAACTGTCCGGAAGGGTAACTGAATCGAAATCAAGAACATTATTTGCAACATTCAAATAGCTCATAGATGAGCAAGTGCTTACATTCAAATATTCCAAATTATTGTTGCTCAAATCCAGATACTTGAGCGAGGAAGCAGAGCCGCTGGTGGAAAAACGTGTGAGCCTATTGTCACTGCACACCAGCTTTTCCAAATTTTCCACATTTACGGACAAGTCATCATATGTCAGAATATTGTTGCTGCAGTCAAGCTCCTTAAGACCGCTCAAGCTGCTTAAATTCAGATAATAAAGAGCGTTGTTGGAACAATCTATCTTTGACAGATTGCTGTTACCTTTTACATATAAGCGCCAGAGGCGGTTATTTGCACAACTTAGCTCTGTGAGATCGGCATTGGAGTTAATGATCAATTCAGTAAAACCTGCACCGTCACATGAAAACACTGTGATAGGACTGGCGCTGTATACATATATATCCTCGTCATATGCACTCTCAAGATAGCACTCATAAACACCGTTTTCAGGGGTGTCGAAAAGTAATATTCCTTCATTCCATTCTACATAAACAGGAGATGCAGAGGTCACTTCAAAGGAAACCTGAGAAATGTAATTTGGGAATTCGATCTGCGCGTCACCGACGTTGCTGGGAAGCGCGTCTACTTGGGTGCCGGTTGTGCCTTCAGTCTCAAAGATCGACAGCATACCGCCGTTATCGGAATCGCTGACGTTGTCACCGTCAAGTCCCGATGCGCCGACGCCCACAAATGTGGCTATTGACGCGACCAATGCCACTGTGATCACCGACAGCAGCAAGGTGCGCAGTTTAGTTTTTCGTACTTTTTTCTTTTTTTGCATAAGATCAATTCATTCCTTTCACTCGCTCTTAATAAAAAACAAGAGCAAATCTGACGAATTTTGGTGATGTAATGAGAATTCACGTCTCAATATGCCGTCAATTACATGATAAACCCTTTATTTGAGTTTGTCAAGAGGAATTAGGACATATTATATATTTTTTATCAATCGTACAGCGACTTTTGACATGCATTTAACAAATAATAAATATTTCTACGCAAAAATCACCGCCACAAGAATGAAGGGCATGTGGCGAATTTCCCATTAAAGAAAAAACGGTAAAATTATTTACATTTATCGCTGCAAAATCATAATAAAAACACTTGTAAATCTCTGTTAAAAGATATAGAATTTAATTTGAATGTATTTTATTATACTTATTAGTTCTGTAGGGGGTATCACCTGATTTATGTCAAATAAAAAGAAGAAAAAATACTACGCCAAGCGCGCGGCGGCGGCTAAATCCGCCTCAAACGGTCCAAATCCGTCCGCAGGCAGATCTTCGGCGGCAGTCAAAAAAGTAAAGTCGCCGCTGTTTGACACCGGCAACTGGTTCGAGATATTCGCCCGCTGTTTTCTGATAGCGATGGTGATAATCTTCCCGCTGGTCATCGGCGAGCAGAAATATGCCAACATAACCAATTTCAAAAACACAGCCTATTACCTTATCGCGGCGCTCGCATTCTCCGTGCTGATAATCGCACTTATTGTGAAGATACTTAAAATTCCCGCGGATGAATTCCGTGTGAGCGACTCACTGACGTTTTTCAAAAACTTCACCGCCATTGACACAGCCGTGGCGTGTTACTGGATATTCCTGCTCATCTCCACACTGCTGTCGGATTACAAGAGCGTGGCGCTGTTCGGTCAAGGTGTGAGAAACGACGGATTTATCATTCAGACATTTTACGTCATCACATATTTCGTCATCTCGCGGCTCATACGGCTGAGAAAATTCGACCTTACCATATACTGCGGAGGTGCGGCGGTTGTCGCCCTGCTGGTAATGTGTCATTTCTTCGGCTGGGACATACTTGAAACCGGTTATTCCGAACCCAACTGGGAGAGCGGACTGCTCTTCATGGGTCCGATGGGCAACATCAACCTCACCTCGTATTTCGTGACAGTCGCGCTCATCATCGCCGCTTCATTATATATCACCGGTCAGCAGATGGATTTTGACAAGCACGGCGGATTTATTCTCGGCTGCTTTGCGATCATGCTGTGGGCGGAGCTGAATCTCAACACCGACGCGGGCATTGTCGCGCTCGGCGCAGCATTATTGGTATCGCTCCCACTGATGCTCACTTCATTTGAAAGACTCGGGCGCATGATCACCGTACTGGCGGCGGCATGCGGCATGATATTCTTTGACAGACTGTTCGTTCACCTGCTGATAATCGGCGACGGATTCGGAAAACTCGGCTGGATAGCACTCGGCGCGGGAATCGTGCTCACAGTCCTCGCCGTGCTCATCAGCATAAAGATAATCAGATTTGATATTTCCCGCCGCACACTGCTGATCTCAGGTCTGGTTATAGACGGAACGGCGCTGGCGGGTGTGCTCGCAGTCTCTGCTATAGCCGCATCGTCTCAGAGCAGCGGTATATTCTATGAACTGGGGCAGATGCTTTTCCACGGCAATTTTGACGACAACTTCGGCTCAAACCGCCTCTTCACATGGAAACGCACGCTCAAGCTGGCAGGCAAAAATCCGATATTCGGCAGTGGTCCCGACACCTTCTGCAATGTATTCCAAGCCGCTTACAGCGAGGAATCAAAGGAATTCTTCGGCGGAAGAAATCTGGATAAGGCGCACAATGAATACCTCCAGCTTCTTATATGCTCGGGTATTACAGGGCTCGGCGCATTCCTTGCATTCATAGGCGGCATGGTCGCAAAGGCATTCCGCCGCGCTACGGATAATCCGCTGCTGGTCTGCTGTGCAATGGGCGTAGTCGGATACGCGGTGCATGCATTCTTCGGCTATTCACTGCCTATAAACTCACCATTGATGTGGGTGCTGTTCGGTTTAACCGGAGCAGCCGCACGCATAGATAAAGAATAAGCATTAAGACAACCCCGTACAAAGCCCATCTGACAGCTTTGTACGGGGTTGCACTAATTTTTACCAAGCAAATCACTTCACACATATAATTCTGCCAAGCGTCTCCACACCGCCGCGAATGTCGTCCGACGGTATTCCTGCAAAGCTCAATCTGAATTTTGCTACATTCTCGCAATCCAAAGGTATGATCCTCACCCCACGCGACAACGCCTGCTCTGCCAGCTGACGCGAATTCATGCCGCAGTTGACGCGGACATCCACGCAAAGCGCAGTCTCCGCCAGACGTATCTGCGCCGCACTGCCAAATGAATCTCTCAGCGCGGACATCAGCAGGTCGCTCTTTTCGGCATATATCTTGCGCAGTCTGCGCAGACGTTTTTCGATATGACCGTCGCGCATGTAATGTGCAAGCGCAAGCTGTTCCACCTTGGATGAAGTCTGGTTGTAATTCACGCCGCGCTCGCGGTACAGCTCCGCAAGGTCGGGGGGAAGCACCATATAACTGATACGCACCGACGGCATGAGCAGCTTGGAAAACGAGCCGAGATAAACCACCTTGTCGCCGCTGCTCATACCTTGCAGCGACGGGACGGGGCGCGATTTGAACCTCAGCGCGCCGTTGTAATCGTCCTCGATTATCAGCCCGTTGGTGCGCTCTGCCCATTCCATTATCTCGGCGCGTCGGCTTACCGGCATCGGACGACCCATGCTCTCGGTGTTGGAGGGGTTGAGATACAGCACGTCAATTTTATTGGAATACAGATCGTCCACCGTCACGCCGAATTTGTCATGCGGCAGCTCGGCTATATTCAGCCGAAAATCGCTGAACACCCTCTCAGCCTGCGGGAAACAGGGGTATTCAATTCCCACGCGCCCTGCCTGTTCGCCAAGCAGACCGCACAGTATCGACAGCAGCGGCTGCACTCCCGCGCCTATCACGATGCGGTCGGCGGTGGAATGAACTCCGCGCAGTGTCATGCTGTAAGTCACCAATTGCCGCCGCAATTCAAGCTCGCCCTGATAATGTCCGTAAGATGTCACGATATCCTCACAACTCAGCACCGAGCGAACGTATTTGCGCCACAGCTCAATATCCGAACTGCGGCTGTCAACGTATCGGCTGCCGAAGTCATATCGTATCCCCGCCGACTGCTCACGGACGGAGGATTCCTCAGGCTCGGCGGCAAATTCATTTTTGACCGA
>JBGUUF010000519.1:0-4066 GCA_045133435.1 Acutalibacteraceae bacterium | reverse complement strand
GCGCACAGAGGGCGGATTGTCGGGCTTTCCGAAGCCGAATGAGAGCGCCCACGACCCTATGATAGCAGGTCACAGCAGCACGTCTATCTCGGCGGCAGGCGGTCTTGCCAGCGCGAAGCTGCTCAAAAATGATGACGGCTTCGTGGTAGCTGTGATAGGCGACGGAGCGTTGACCGGCGGACTTGCTTATGAAGGTCTGAACAATGCCGGACGCACTCACGAAAAGCTGATAGTTGTGCTCAACGACAACAAAATGTCGATCTCAAAAAACGTCGGCTCGATGGCTCGTTATCTCGCTGTGATACGCACAAAAAATTCGTATATACGTTTTAAAACGAAACTTTCAAAAGGACTCTGCAAAATTCCCGTCGTGGGTAAAAAAATCAACGGGATTTTGTTTAAATCCAAAAATGCTCTCAAAAGCGCGATATATAAAAGCACGCTTTTTGAAGATATGGGATTTGTCTATATGGGTCCCGTGGACGGTCACAATGAAAAGCTGCTCGAACGCACCATGACCGTGGCGCGCTCGATGAACAAGCCGGTTTTGATACACATTTGCACTCTCAAGGGCAAAGGATATTCTCCCGCCGAGCTAAAGCCGAAAATATTCCACGGCATTTCGGGTTTCGACATCAATTCAGGCGAACCGAAGGCGGGTGGCACGACGTTTTCGGATGTTTTCGCGCAAAGTCTGTGTGAATTTGCGGAGCAGGACGAGACAGTCTGCGCGGTGACTGCCGCGATGAAATCAGGCACAGGTCTGACCGATTTCGCCTCGAGATTCAGGCGCAGATTTTTTGACGTCGGCATCGCCGAAGAGCATGCAGTCACATTCTGCGCAGGCATGGCGGCAAACGGCATGCGCCCTGTATTCGCGGTGTATTCCAGCTTTTTGCAGAGGGCATACGACCAGCTCATACACGATGTCGCCATACAGAATCTCAACGTGACCATAGCGGTTGACCGCGCGGGAATAGTCGGCGAGGACGGCGAAACGCATCAAGGCTTGTTCGATACCGCGATGCTCAGCACGATCCCAAATATCCGCATTTACTGCCCGTCGTATTTCAGTGAAGTGAAGCCTATGCTGCGCAAATGCATGTACGATTACGACGGCGTTGACGCAATACGCTATCCGCGCGGCGGCGAAAAATACAAACCCGAAGGCTTTGAAGCAGAGGGTCGTGAATACGATACCTTTGATAACGGCGGCACGGAGGTGCTGGCAGTCACATACGGCAGGATTTTCGGCAATATGTGTCAGGCGGTCGAGCTGCTGAATGACGAGGGCATGAATGCCTCAATGCTCAAGCTGGGCATGGTCAAGCCGATCGCCGACGGTGCTCTTGAATACGCGTCAAAATACCGCACGATAGTGTTCTTCGAGGAAGGCATAAAGCGGGGCGGCGTGGGCGAATATCTGTGCGCCGAGCTTCACGAAAGAGGCTGGCAGGGCAGATTTGTCATACGCGCAGTGAATGACGCATTTGTGACACATGCGTCGGTGAATTCTTCCCTCAAACAGCTCGGGCTTGACGAGGACGGCATGTTTGCGACGCTGCACAGCGAATTTGAAAATAAGGACGGTCATTGATTTGAGCGATAAAATACGACTTGATACGGCGGTGTTTGAGGCAGGTCTTGCCGACAGCCGCGAGAAGGCAAAAGCCATGATAATGGAGGGCATTGTCTTTGTAAATAATCAGAAGGAGGACAAACCGGGCACGCAGATAAAATCCGATGCGAAGATAGAAGTCCGCGGCGAAAAGCTGCCATTTGCAAGCCGCGGCGGACTCAAGCTCGACAAGGCGGTCAAGGTGTTCGGTCTTGAACTCAAGGATAAAATATGCATGGATGTCGGCGCGTCACACGGCGGATTCACCGACTGCATGCTGCAAAACGGCGCGAGTAAGGTTTACTCTGTGGACGTCGGCTACGGTCAGCTTGTCTGGAAGCTGCGTAACGACCCGCGCGTTGTGAATATGGAGCGCACGAACATCCGCTACGTCACGCACGAACAGGTACCGGATGAACTTGATTTTTCCAGTGTGGACGTGTCGTTCATATCGCTGACGCTGGTCGTGCCTGTTGTGCGCGAATTGCTGAAAGAAAACGGCGAAATTATGTGCCTGATAAAGCCGCAGTTTGAGGCGGGCAAGGGCAAGGTCGGCAAAAAGGGCGTTGTGCGCGAGCCGGAAATTCACGAGGAAGTCATAAATAAAATAATCAACCTCATGTATGAAAACAAATTTCAGGTGCTCGGACTGGATTACTCCCCCATAAAAGGTCCCGAGGGCAACATCGAATATCTGATATATGCCCGCAAATCGGAGGAAGCCGCGCTGTTCACCGACATAGACGTGAAAAAGCTGGTGAGTGATTCTCATCAGCAGTTAAGTTCCAAATAAGTCCGATTTTATCATTAAATATTCGGAAAGGGGAGAAGCGTGTTGAAGCTGCTCATTACTCCAAACAACGACAAGCAGGGGATTCTGGACAACACGATACGGCTGTGCAAGAAGCTCCGTGAATTCGACGGCACTATACTTATGACGAGCGCCGACAGAGCGATATATAAGGATTACTGCGACGAGTGGAATGACGACTGTAATGTTCTTATGCGCGAATGCGATGCGGTTATCGCGATAGGCGGTGACGGCACGATACTTCGCTCGGCGTCACACGCGGCGGTGTTCGGCAAACCCGTTCTTGGACTGAATCTCGGCAGGCTGGGATTTATGGCGGGTCTGGAATTTTCCGAGCTGGATTTGATATCGCGGCTTTTCACCCGTGAATACAAGATACAAGAGCGGATGATGCTGGACATCAGGGTGAACCGCAAGGGCAAATGCGAATACTGCAACATCGCCCTCAACGACGCTGTCATCACCCGAGGAACTACCTCGCACATCGTCGATCTGCAGGTGCGTCACAACAACGACGCTTGCCTTGAATACCGCGCCGACGGATTGATATTCTGCACCCCCACAGGCTCAACGGCATATTCGTTCTCGGCGGGCGGACCTGTGGTTGACCCGAGTGTAAAGAGTATAATCCTCACCCCCGTGTGCCCACATTCCATGCTCGATAGGTCGATAATATTTTCGAGCGACTCATATCTTGAGATCGAGCCGAAGGTCACGCGCGAGAATGAAGTTCTGCTGATACTTGACGGTGACAGTATGTGCAAGATCGAAAGTGGCAGTGTCATAGAGATAAAGCGCTCCAGTTTGGACGCGAAGTTTATTATAATAAAGCAAAACAGCTTTTCACGCACCTTTACAGGTAAAATGCATTGCTGATGACAGGAGGCTTGAACGGTGAAAAACGGCAGACACCGCAAGATTCTGGAAATCATTCGCGGGCATGACGTGGAAACGCAGGAGGAGCTTATCGGCAAGCTAGCCGAATGCGGATACATAGTTACACAGGCGACAGTCTCGCGTGATATAAAGGAGCTGCGGCTGGTCAAGATACCTAGCGGCAGCGGACGTTATAAATATGCCGAGACGGGCGGCGCGACTACCGTGAATTCGGCAAAATTTCTGAACCTGTTTGCCGAAAATGTCACTTCAGTAGACCGAGGGCAGAACATTGTGTGCATCAAGTGTCTTACAGGCATGGCACAAGCGGTCTGCGCGTCTTTTGATAAATTACACTGGGAAAATATTGTGGGAACACTGGCGGGCGAGGACACCATTTTCATACTTTGCCGCACCGAAAAAGCGGCGCAGGAGCTTGCGGAGGAAATGGAACGAATGCTGGTCAGATAAAAATTTCGAGGATGGTAAACGAATGATAAGTAAGCTTTATATTGAAAACATAGCCGTTATTGAACGGGCGGAAATAGATTTTGACAAGGGCTTCAATGTGTTGACAGGCGAGACAGGCGCGGGTAAATCTATTCTGATAGACTCCATTAATGCCGTGCTCGGTCAGCGCACCAGCCGTGAGCTTATCCGCACGGGCGCAGACAAGGCGTTTGTCAGTGCGCAGTTTGACGATATTTCGTCAGGCGCGGTCAATGCTCTGGCGGAGCTGGGTGTAGAACTCAGCGAGGAGG
>JBGUUF010000518.1:0-5341 GCA_045133435.1 Acutalibacteraceae bacterium | reverse complement strand
GAGCGCGCGCCATTTGAAGCCGCCACATCAGATTCGGCGGCGACGGTATCTGAGATAACGAGAACGGTGCCGAAAAGCCATCAGCTCCAAATCATCATCGCCGGACTTGCCGTTATAGCCGTTGTGATTGTGAAAATATATTTTTGGCGCAGAAAACGGCGGAGGTTTCGGCAAGCTACGGAGGTAACAAAATGACAGAATGGGATCGCCTGCACAGACGGGCACAGATGATTAAAGACAGATACCCCGCCGGAACGAGAATTATGCTCCTTCATATGGGGAACGACCCGAATCCAATCGCACCGAACACCAGAGGAACAGTAGTGGCAGTTGACGACATCGGTACTGTTCACTGCGATTTCGATAACGGAAGGAGCTTAGGTATTGTTCCCGGCGAGGATACCTTCCGCACTCTCACCGCCGAAGAAATCGCGGAGGAACAGAGTGTCGACGAGAGCGAAGCACCGACGATGAAGCTGTGAGGTTTTCATGGAGCATTACATTGAAATCCCGCCGCAGCTCGTCGAGCCGCTTTTGGAACACGCCGCCGAAACAGGACTTTCCGTTGAGGAAATCGTGGAGTCGGCAATCAAAAACTACTTGGAAAGGATGATCAAAAATGCCTGACGTCGCAAAGAAAGGCATTACCGTAAAGGTGGCTGCGGAGCTTCACGCGGAGGTCAGCGAATATATCCGCAGCCACGGCATGACAATGTCGGAGTTCGTTGCCGTTGCCTTGGACAACGAACTCCACCCAAAAATTTCAGAGAAAGAAGGAAATATCATGGCAAACACAAGAACTGTTGCGTTTCAGGTGCCCGAGGAAATGTTTCAGCGTATCAAGGACTACCTGCAGCGCAACAACATGACACAGAAGCAGTTCCTGCTTGGTCTCATCGAGCGTGAACTCGACCGCGAACAGAGCGTTCGTGAGGGCGAGAACGGCGAATTTGAGCGCGAAAGCGAGCAGGACGAAGAAGAACCCGACTACAGCGAAAACGGCGCTGTGGGCGATTTTGAGGGCAATTCCGACGAGGATGAATACGACGAAGAAGATTCCGAGTTTGACGACGAAGAATCCGACGATGAGGATTTCGATGACGATGAAGCCGAGGACGAAGGCTATGAAATGAGTATGTAAAGGAGGACATTTTTACTTAGGTCGGATTCCGTATGGCAATCCGGTTTTTTGATATGTTTTCGGGCATCGGCGGTTTTCGCAGTGGCTTGGAAGCCGTCGGCAGCTTTGAATGCATCGGCCACTGCGAGATCGACCCTTACCCGAACACAGCATACAATGCAATTTTTGATACGAGAGGTGAATATTACTGTGACGACGCAAGAAAAATCAACCCCGATAACATGCCCGACTTCGACCTTGTCTGCGCGGGATTTCCTTGTCAGAGCTTCAGCGTGGCGGGAAAGCGGCTTGGCTTCGAGGATACCAGAGGCACTCTCTTCTTTGAAGTTGCCCGATTGCTTAAGGCGAAACGGCCTGCATTTTTTCTTTTGGAAAACGTTGTCGGACTGTTATCGCATGACGCAGGCAGGACACTTGAAACCATCTTTTCCGCGCTTGTTGAAATGGGGTATTGTTTTGAATGGTGTGTGCTTGACAGCAGATATTACGTTCCCCAGCAGCGAAAACGGCTGTACATTGTCGGATATCTTGATGACCGATGTGCCGGAGAAATATTTCCTCTCGCAAGCCGCGATGCGAAAAATCTCAGGCAGATTATCGGCGGCAGCCAAGGGCAGCGCGTCTACGACCCCGACGGCATAGCCTGTACGCAGTGCGCGGGCTCGGGCGGTCAGGGCGGCAAAACA
Organism: Acutalibacteraceae bacterium; assembly: GCA_045133435.1. Classification (GTDB taxonomy): domain Bacteria; phylum Bacillota; class Clostridia; order Oscillospirales; family Acutalibacteraceae; genus RUG762. The sequence continues at coordinate 3,514 of JBGUUF010000518.1, read as the reverse complement.
GGGTTATACTTCATCGACCTGAACCCCGACCCGATGATCACCGACGAAGCGCGAACGATCATCGCCCGTCACAACGCGGGCGTGACCAACCACAAGGGCGTCAATTCAGGTGTGCTGATCGAGGACAAGCCGAGGGCGATCATCTCGCCGCAGAAGGAAAAGGTTCGACAGAACGGCAGGCGCGTCAAGGAGCCCGACGAGCCGATGTTTACCATCACCGCCACCGACAGGCACGGCGTGATGCATGAGGGCAGGATACGAACCCTTATGCCAATCGAGTGCTGGCGGCTCCAAGGCTTTACCGACGAACAGTTCTACAAGGCGCAGGCGATGGGATTGTCCGATGCCAGACTTTACAAAATGGCTGGGAATTCAGTCACCGTCCCGGTCATCTCAGCTATCGGCGAGAAAATCAGGGCGGTCAATGAGAAATATCAGATTGTGAGGTGTGAACCGTGAAAGACTACAGTGAACTCAGCAAATGGCTTCAGGACGATATCACGAAGCCTGCCGCTATAAGAAACGGCGACTATGCGGACACCATTATTCGTGTGCCATACGATGATGATTTTGACTTTTTGTTTCATCAGAACAGCTACAACGGCGAACCGCTGACTGTCAATGCGAATATGGCTTACTGCGGCATCTATAACAAGCTCGACGGACAGCTTTATGACGTCAAGTTTCCTTTGAAGGGTAAGCTTGACGACATGGATTCCACAAAATCCATGCTTGATATTGAGCAGCAGTTCAATGATGACGTCCGAGCTTTTATCGAAGGGGTTGTCGGCAACGATGTTGATCATCTACGCAGCCCGTCTTTTGAGGATGCAAAGTACGATAACCGCCTCGACGATTTCAGGCGCAACTATGCTGATTCTATCGTGACAAGGATGTATCTCGGCGGCGATTCGGCTGACGACATCAGGTTTCAATGCGGCTATTATTTGGATCGGAGCAGTTCCGCCTTAATGCTGCGGTATTTGAAGTACCGCGACGCGACGGTCGAGGAAGCGGCAACGGGATATTGGCAGACTCATCAGGACGATATGCTGCTCGAGTTGCGCAAGAATGAGATTCTCCGCGAAAAGCTCCGTGTGCTCGAAGCGAATCCGAATCATCTTCTGCATAAACAGAAGGCTGTCATGGACGCTGTCAAGGACAGCGGAGCGAAAACCGTAAACGTTACCATCATCAAGGGCGGCGAGGAATACAGCTTTAAGTACAGCGCGGACAGGCTGAGCCGTTACTTGGATGGCAGATACAGCGCGTGGGAAATGCCGCCTAAAGACAGGGACGGCTTTTACGAGCGCTTCGGCAGATACAGCGACTTCACTCCCGAAGATATCACCGAGATCTCCTACCGGGGAAAAACGCTTTATGAAGCGGATTCTCTTATGCCCAGCGAAAGCGCGGATGAAGATTTTTCGGGCGATATGGACACTGAAGATGAGGACGAAGGCTTCTCAATGAGCATGTGAGGTGAGGCTATATGAGTACACAGATGACAATAGAGTTGTCGGCTGAAAAGCCGAGAAAGCACGAGTTCTACCGTGCCACACTGGATTTGCCCGCGACAGAGCTGCAGATCGAAGATGCTCTCAGCAGAGCGCGGTTTCAAAACGAGTCCTCCCAAAAGTTTATCGACATTGAGGAAGCGGTGATGTTTGATCCTTCCCATCTGTCGGTCACCGCAGACGATATTCATGCGCTGAACTATTTGGCGAAGCGCCTTGACAGTTTGTCGGAGGAAGATGAGATCAAATTTGAGGCTTTGTATTATGCCCGCACAAGGAACTTACCGGAGGACGAGCAAATTCATGTCGGTTCGGTCATCAATATGACATATGGACTGGATATGATACCTCTGGCGGTTAATGTCGGCACGGATTACGAGCTGGGCAGATTCATCGTTGAGAATGATTTTGACGAACGCTTCGAAAACATTCCGGATGCTGCCTTGTCCTATCTTGATTACAAATCTATCGGAAAGGAATTCAGAGAACGTGACGACGGTGTATTTTTCGGTAAATACTATGTTCCCACGAGGTACCATGAACCGGAAAATTTGTATGATGGCACCCATGTTTTGCCTGAATTCTCGTCGGACAAAGCTGTTTTCAGTCTGCTTGTTGCCAAAGCACCCAAGAAAGATCTCGATGAAGTGTTGGATTCGGCGCAATGGCTTCATTTGCCGGAAAGCAAGGATAAAATGAACGATTTGGCGAAACAGCTCGGTGAGTCGCGGATTGAGGACTGCGTTTTCTATGACTTCAAAAGCGGCATTCCGCAGATTGAAAGATATATGCTTCAAAGTATGGGCGATATAGATAAGCTCAACGAGCTTGCTTTGAGTTATCTGACACTTTCCGCAGAGGAACGGACGATGTTCAAAGCTGTTATGGAGAGAAGACATGTAAGCACGCTTGACGGCGCCGTTTCCGCTTTTAAAAGCATTAACGATTATGAGTTTTCGTTCGATGCGGAGGATGCGGACGACTTCTTCAAGGAATATCTTGCTTACCACGCGCCGACCAATTTTGATTCCCGTTGGTTGGACGGAATTCGCTCCGATATCGACGCTGACAGATTGCTTCGACGGTTAGGAGCCGAGGTGACATCCTACGGCATAGTTTCCAAGCATTATGGCAGTTTGTTTGCGCTGATCGGTTATGATGAACTTGAAAAATACGAATTGATCGAGGTATGCGGACAGCCTGCCTTATTCAATGACGCGCGTATTCCCGACAGTGCAGTGCCGGAAGGTCTGTACCGTTACGATCTCCGCTGCGGAGAGGAAGATTTGCTTGACGGCACGATTGAAACGAACGTATATGTAGATCATGGCGGCAGCATTCTTGTTAAGCAACCATTTGAGTTCGGCGAATCTGGCTACATTCAACTCGACGAGGAATCTTCGCCGAACTTCACAGGTGAGGAAATGACCACCGAGGAATTCGCCGCAAGGGATTTTACACAGGACGACGATGAAGATTTTGATTTAGGAGGAATGAATCTTTGAGCATCAAAGATATTACGACCAATGACCTTCGGCGAATGAAGAAAACCGAAGGTCTTGTTTTTCAGGGCTGCGGCGGCGATCCGCAGGAGTGGGTCGACGGCATCAACGATATGCTGATAGAGAGCAAGGTGCTGCTTAGCGGTACAAGGTTTTCCGATGTTTATCGCTTTGAAAACAACGGGCTGACCTGTCTGCTGTTTCCGTTTAATCCCGATGTGAAGCTCGATACCGGTAAGCTCGCCATGTGGCGGTTGTCAACACACAGTCAGTTTGGCGGCACCTGGCTTTCAGACTATGTTCCCAACAAGCTTGGAGGCTACATCGGAGAGAGAGTCAAGCCAGACTGCGCCTTGATTGGGGAAAACGGCAATATCTTTCACCTTGCCGGAAAAGCGGCGGAAACCCTGAAGCAAAACGGCATGAGAATGGAAGCCCGGGAAATGCTCGATAGGGTGATGAGCTCCGGCAGCTACGACGAAGCACTCGGCGTGA
>JBGUUF010000517.1:0-2251 GCA_045133435.1 Acutalibacteraceae bacterium | reverse complement strand
ACCCCGCTCGAACTGTGCTCTTTCCGCAGCTTTTCTATTGATTTTTACCCCGACAAGGCGGAAAATTCCAACCTTTCGCCACGACAGATAATGGACAAGGTGAAGAAAAACTGCTGGGATTATGCGAATAATTTCACGCTGAATTCCGCAAACCTCATGTTTCAGGGCGGCGTGGGATTGGGCAAGACGCACCTTTCGCTCGCCATTGCCGGCAAGGTCATCTCAAAAGGCTACGGCGTGATTTACGGCTCGGCTCAGAATTTCTTCAACAACATCGAGTCCGAGCACTTCGGTCGCGGGGACGACAAGCAATACACCCTGAATCTGCTCAAGTCCTGCGACCTGCTCATTTTGGACGATTTAGGGACGGAATTTATCACACAATTCACTACTGCCGCGCTCTATGACATCATCAACACCCGAATATTGACGCGCAGACCGACTATTATCAGCACTAATTTCAACATAGACGGACTGAAAAAGAAATACGACGACAGAATAACGTCGCGGCTGTCGGGCAATTATGTGCGCTATCAATTTGTGGGCAGCGACGTGCGAATTACGCTAAAGGTGAAGAAAAAGCTCAACGAAAATTAAATAAAATAAAAAAGTTACATGCATTTTATTTGATGCATGTAACTTTTTTCACAATTTATCAGGAATACTCCGCGCCTTCGGGAAGATTATTTGTATAAATCACCTTGTTAAGCGGCAGATAGGTGTCATAGGAAATCTGCTTTTTGCTCACAAACTTGCCGTCCTGATATATCGTTTGGAAAACTTTGATCTTCTTACCGGCAGTTCCTAGGGATACATAGCCTTCAGGATACTGCGAGGTCGGTTTTTTGTATATTGTACTAAACGATGTAGTCTCTAATATCTCACGTTCGAGTTTCGATGTGACACCGTCTGCTGTTCCCATAATCGAAACCGTGAGCTGACGGTCTTTATATGTGCATGTTATCTTGATGGGGTATTCTTTATTGTTTTTAAATTTAAAGTCCAAACGCCCCCAGTCAACTGTTGCATCGACTCCGGCAACTTTCCAATATGCAACCGTGTAAAAATGATTGTGACGCTCGGTTATCTCCAAATTGCATTGCAACGCGACATAGTACAACGCTGTGGATACCTGGCATATGCCGCCGCCGTAATCGTCCATTGAGCCGGACGAAACATACACGGGAGCCTTCATAAATCCGTTGGCTTCTGTGCGCTTGCCCACTACCGTATTGTAAGAAAATTCCTCACCCGGCTGGAGAATATAGCCGTCGGTAAAATCGCCATATGTATGTATGTTGCTCGCCGCCTTCTCCACATTATTCGCGCGTTCCTTTGTGGAGCCTGCATATCCTGTCGTGACTGTTGCGAGCGTGTCCAAACAATAAGGTGCGCGCACCTGTTTCAGCGTGACTTCGGGATATGTGAGGGTAAGGGTTATCTTCCAGCTTTCGGCATCCTTTGAAACGGTCTGTCTCGCCGCTTCCAAGTCAAAATCCTTGCCCACTATCTCCTCGGTAAAAGTGGGATTACCCGCCGAATCCTCAGTAACGGTCGCATTGACAGGGTCACACTTTACACTTTGGTAAATGGTGTCGATATCCACCTCAGGTGCTGTGAGCGTCTTGACCTGCGTGGTGATGCGGCTGTAATTATTTGTGCGGATGCGCTCCTCGATAGTGGACATCAGCTCATCAAAAGAAATGCCCATACCGTCGGTACCCTTGTATACGGTCATCACATCGCCGTCTATTTCGTAATACGGTTCGATCATCGGTGTGCCGTATTCTTTCGCAAGATTGCTTATGAATTTATGGACAGCCGTCTCATTAAAAGAAAGATTTCCTTTGGTAGTAATTATCTTTGTCTGATTTTTTCCGCTGCTGTCGATATAGTTGACCACCTCGGAATGTCCGTCATCGTTTGCAGAATAAGTAAAGTCATAGTCGCCCAGACGGAACACCGACTCCTTGCCATCTGCCACTATCGTGAACTTCTTGTCCGCCAAGGACTCGGAAACGGCAGGTTGCATGAGCTTGGCTATCGTTGAGTCATTCAGATAAGCCAGCGAATTTGTCACCTTGACAGGGTGCATCGACACCACAAATATGTAAAAAAGTGCTCCGCAAATCAGGGTAAAAATCAGCGCCGCGCCCGAAATGATCATACTTTTGGTGCATTTGAACCCCTTTTTCGCGGATTTTGAGTCCTTTTTATTTTTTGATTTTGCACTCATTAATCATCCAACCAC
>JBGUUF010000516.1:0-1953 GCA_045133435.1 Acutalibacteraceae bacterium | reverse complement strand
GAGCTTGCAGGGATACTTGCCGAGACGCATGGTTGCGCCCATATCCTTGACCTTTTCCTGCTCGGGCATAAGAGCGATAACCGGATGGTCGGTGTACTGGTTGAATTCCACGCTGTGCGCGTCGCCGAAATCAAGCACATTTCTTGCAAACTCGATCATAGCGATCTGCATGCCGAGGCAGATTCCGAGGTAAGGAATGCCGTTGGTGCGGGCGTAATTTGCGGCAGTTATCATGCCCTCGATGCCGCGATCGCCGAAGCCGCCGGGTACGAGGATAGCATCGACATCGCCGAGAATTTCAAATACGTTATTTTCTGTGATAGTGTCGGACTCGACCCACTTGATGTCAACATCGACCTTGTTGCCGATGCCGCCGTGCTTGAGAGCCTCAACAACACTCAGGTACGAGTCGTGAAGCGCGGTGTATTTGCCTACCATAGCGATCTTGACCGACTCGGTGAGATTATAGGCTGTTTCGACCATCTCTATCCAGTCGGAGAGATCCTGTTTGCCGTTTACATCGAAGCCGAAATAGTTGCAGACTATCTCGTCCAGACCCTCTTTTTTGAGCGCGAGAGGTGCTTCATAAAGCAGCGGGAGGTCGAGGTTTGCAATTACATTCTTGGGGCTGATGTTGCAGAAAAGTGCTATCTTACGCTTGATGCTCTCGTCGAACGGCTGTTCGGAGCGCAGCACGATGATGTCGGGCTGGATGCCTATGCTGAGCAGCTCCTTAACGGAATGCTGTGTAGGCTTTGTCTTGTGCTCCTTGCTTGCCGCGAGATAGGGCAGCAGTGTAACGTGAATGAAGAGGCAGTTGTTTCTGCCCACAGCGGTCGAGAATTGTCTGATAGCCTCAAGGAACGGCTGGCTTTCGATGTCGCCCACTGTGCCGCCGATCTCGATAAGAGCCACATCGACATCCTGCTTGTCCATAGCGATGATGCTCTTTATCTCGTTGGTGATGTGGGGGATGACCTGCACAGTGCCGCCCTGATAATCGCCGTGACGCTCGCGTGCGATTACATTGTAATAGATCTTGCCCGATGTAGCATTACTGCTGCGTGTCAGGCTCTCGTCGATGAATCTCTCGTAATGACCCAGATCGAGGTCAGTCTCCGCACCGTCGTCGGTAACGAAAACTTCGCCGTGCTGGATGGGGTTCATTGTACCGGGGTCAACATTGAGATAGGGGTCAAGCTTCTGCATAGTGACCTTCATACCTCTTGCCTTGAGCAGTCTGCCCAGAGATGCGGCAGTAATGCCCTTACCGAGACCCGAAACAACGCCGCCCGTAACAAATACATATTTAGTAGACATCAGAAAATCTCTCCTCAATTAAATTATTTCAGATTAATTTTACTCTCATAAATGACGGCGACAAAACATCGCCGATAACATAACTTAAATATTTTACCATGCTTTTGGATTCTTTTCAATAGACAAAAATTAAAAAACCTGATAAAAAATAAAAAAATGTAAGATTTTGTTATATTCCACACATTGCCAGCGAAAGTGCGGGTTTAGTTATGCAGTTAAACCACAGTCAAAGCATCATACAATTTAAAATCCGCGCAACAAAAAAATTATTGCGCGGATCTTATTGTAATTATCACTCAAGATAATCTGTGAAGTACGAATAATAATTTTTATCCAGCAAGCCTCTGGCAAATGTAGTTTTGAGATGAAGCGCGTTGTTGACATTTTCAACATAAGCTTCCACTTCATCGTCGCCGAGAGTCGAATCCTCATTGCGGGTAAATTCCTTGGTTTTGGCCTCATATGTGCCCTGATCGGTGATCCAGCTTACGCCGTAGGAACTGCGCAAAAACGCTATGCCAAGAGAATTTGACATAATATCGGTGCCTGTGACCAGTCTTGAATCATAGTCTATGCCGAAAAGATTGAGCAATGTCGGCACGATGTCGATGGATGTGCAGTATTTATCAGAGA
>JBGUUF010000515.1:0-3673 GCA_045133435.1 Acutalibacteraceae bacterium | reverse complement strand
GGTGTGACCTAGGCTGTCGTTGATAATGCGGAAGTTGTCAATGTCGATTATCATCAGCGCATGCATTTTTTCCGTGCCGTTAAAGTCAGGTTCGATACCGCCTAAAAATTCGCCTATCAGCTTTATGGCAGTTTCCTTGTTGTAAAGTCCTGTGAGCATGTCGCAGCGAATGCGCTTTTCCATTATTATCTCGTTTTTCTTCAGCTTGTCTATATTCTTGAAACGGCCTACTATTCTAATAGTTTCGCCGAATTCATCGACCACGGGACTGTATATGCACTTGTGCCAAAGTCCGGGATGCTCGTCCGACGGAGCGATGATGAAATCAAACGAGCCGCCTGCGCCTGTGATGATGGCATCGGCAAAGGCTTGGCAAAGCCGCTCGAAGTGTTCTTCATTCATAAAACTGCGGGCACATTTTGTGCCTATAAATTTATTTACCGTCAGCTCGTTTTCGGCTGTTTTTATATCATAGAGCTGCAAGGATTCCAGCATCTTGCCGACGTTGCCCGAAAATATGACTCTGTCGGCGGATGTGTTGTAATCGAATATTATCTGCTCGGTACTGCGCTGGATTATGCTGAATCTTTCGTTCTGAACGGTCAGTTCAGCTTCAAGCCTTCTGCGCTCGGAGATGTCGGCAAATACCAGAGATATTACGGGGCGGTCGTCTTCACTGGATAAATATTTCGCCCTGACTGCGTTCCATTTAGCACCGCCGCCGGCTATCAGTGTACGGGCCTCAAACGCGGCACTTTTATTGGCGTCGGTCATCAGCTTTATCTCTTTGATAAACAGCTCGAAGTCAGGCGGATAAATAACATCATTTAAGCAGTCGTTAAAATATTCGCTGAATTCAAACCTGTCCCAGCCTATCATTTTATAAAAATCTTCGTTTGCGTATTTAATAATAATATGCCCGCCGTCGGTCATAAACACGATCGCCAGACTGACAGGCATGGATTCAATTATACTGTTGGATTTATAACGCGCGCTGTCTCCAATGAAAATATCAGCCGCTTTGGATAATGAACATGTGAGCAGACCGCCGACATAGCGGGCATTCAGCATGACCGAGATCACCGCGCCGTCGGGCAGGATGATCCTGTGTCTGACCGACATGCAGGCAAGCTCCGTTCCTGCGGCACTGTCGCTGAAAACGCGGGTAAGCCGTTCGATGACGCTTTCCCTGTCCTCGGGGCAGACTATATCTATGTAACACATGCCCGCGGCATCCCGCCCGACGATAGTGTTGAAATCATCATTACGGGTCAGTATCCGAAATCCGTCGTTGCAGTCAATATCGAAAAATCCGCACTTTTCGTTAAGGACTACAGAATTTGAGCTGTTCAAGACCTTGAGCCTCCTTAACACACCACAAAAAATAAAAACAAATTATATCGACAATTCCCTGTCTCTTACACATTTTATTATATATAAAAATGCCGACATATTCAAGAATGTTTTTTTCTCTATTCGATCATATTATAAATCCCGTGATAAGCGCGGCGGCGGAGGCTGCAAGGGCGACCACTATCAGCGGCAGGTCGAAATAAGCCAGCAGCACAGCGACTGCCGTGCCGACGGCGGCGGTAGTGATGTCGCCTGTGGAATAGAATATCGCGGGAATGGTCATCGCGCTCAGTACGGCGTAGGGAACGTAGTAGAGAAAGCTGCGGAAAAATTTGGATTTGATCTGCTTGCGGAATGCGGTGAACGGTATCATGCGGATAAGATAGGTCACGCCCGCCATTACAGCTATGTATATTATCAGACTCAATTGGTGACCTCCTCACTTGGTTCATTTTCGTCGTCGCTGACAGGGAAGAAAAATGCTCCCAGTGCCGAAGCCACAACCGCGCTTATTATAATGGAAAATCCGCTCGTCACGCTTGTGAACACATACTTAAAAAGAATAGAGAAAAGCGCGGCTATCGCGACTACCGTAAGCACGCTTCGGCTCTTTTTGGCGGGGGGAATTATTATCGCGATAAACATTGCATACAGCACTATTCCCATTGCATTGGTGAGCGATACGGGGAGAAAACTGCCCGCGACTGCGCCCAGGAATGTGCCTGTTGTCCAGCCGAGAAATGCGATAAGTATCATACCGTACATGTAACGCGGGGTTATCTTGCCTTTCTGAGCCGAGGCAACGGCGAATATCTCGTCGGTGATGCCGAAGGAGACTATCAGCCTGCGCGGGGTGTTGAAAGAGCTGTCCAGCTTCTGCGAGAGGGATATTCCCATAAGCCCGTAGCGCATGTTGATGACAAGCTGAGTGAGTGCCATTTCAAGATATGACCCTCCGCTCGCTATTATCGCGATGCCTGCCGCCTGTCCCGCCGAGGTCAGATTTGTGGCGGAGATGCCCAGTGCGGCGAGCGCGGAGAGCCCCGCCTGCACCGCCATTATGCCGAAGCCGAAGGATACCGACAGATAGCCGAGTGCGATGGGAATGCCGTGCGCCAGTCCCTTGACAAATTGTGATGTTTTCAATGAATACGCTTCCTTTCGATGCACACATGCACCGCATATTATTTTAATTTTGCTTCCCACTCATCCGGCTTGAAGCCCACAAGAACTAAGCCTTCGCCCACGATCAAAGGGCGTTTGACCAGCATTCCGTCGGAGGCGAGCAGCTCAAGCTGTTCATCCTCAGTCATGGATGGCAGCTTGTCCTTGAGATTCATGGATTTGTAGAGCACACCGCTGGTGTTGAAGAATTTTTTCAGCGGCAGACCGCTCATTTGATGCCATTTCTTTAACTCATCGAAGGTGGGATTTTGCTCCTTGATGTGGCGGTCGATAAATTCGATGTGGTTTTCCTCAAGCCACTTTTTCGCCTTTTGGCAAGTGGTGCATTTGGGGTACTGTATGAATAACAGCATAATACAAGCTCCTTTTAAATGATTATTCCGCTGCAGTGGTCAATTTCGTGTTGTATTATCTGCGCGGTCCAACCAGTGAAGGTCTTTATCCGCGTTTGAAATTCACGGTTTTGCCACTGCACCTTGATGGTTTTGAAGCGTTTGACCTTGCGCGTGCCTGTCAATGACAGACAGCCCTCCTCGGTTTCGTATGGCTCGGCCTGCTTTATGATTTTCGGGTTGAACATTTCGCAGTAAGTGCCGCCCGCGTCAAATACAATAATGCATTTTTTGACGCCTATCATATTCGCCGCCATACCCACGCAGTGCTCGGCATTTGCGCGGAGCGTGTCGAGCAGGTCATCGGCGACGGAAATATCGTCGGGAACGGCGGGCTCGGATTTTTGTCCGAGAAAAATAACGTCTTTTACAATGGATTTTACCACGTTTAAACCGTCCTTTCAAGAGGTATAATTTATTATACAGATTAAAGCAGATTTTTTAAAGATATTTTTGAGAAATTTATTTTTATACAGCAAAAAATCCTCCGTGTTCTGTGTAAAGACGGAATACGGAGGATTTAAAATGTTTTTTAATTGCAGAGGACCCACATTGCGGGTCTGGCAGTGACAATATCGAGAGTAACACCCATCGAACTATTGTACTATAAATGAGCACGATAAAAAATTGCACAAAAAAATAAGGACAAACGCAGCCGAGAGAGGTATAATGTATTTGCAAACCACATTTACCCACGGGAGCGAGTGTCCTATGAATAAAAGTATACATGAGTCAAAAGAGAT
>JBGUUF010000514.1:0-4498 GCA_045133435.1 Acutalibacteraceae bacterium | reverse complement strand
ACATCGACATTCACAATGTCGCCGTCCTTGAGCACCACCTTATCCGACGGAATACCGTGGCACACGACCTCGTTTATCGAGGTGCAGACGCTCTTTGGGAATCCTTCGTAGTCAAGCGGGGCGGGGATGGCGTTGCGCTTGACAGTCTGTTCATACACCCAGCGGTCTATCTCACCGGTGGTGATACCGGGGCGGATATTCTCCGCCACATAGTCCAGCACTGCGATATTTATTTTGGCGCTCTCGCGTATGCCCTCGATTTGCTCGGGGGTTTTGAGCAGGTCATGCGACGGCACTTCCGCGCCCATGAACTCGAATTCACGGATACGGCGGTCAAAATCGAGATGGCACTTCTTATATTTCACACCGCTGCCGCACCAGCATGGGTCATTTCTTCCTATTTTCGGCATAATAAAACACTTCCATAAAAAATTTTTAAATTATTCTGAGTAATACTATTCTATCATATGAATGTAATTTTTTAAAGTGTTAACTGGAAATTCACAGATAAACTAAAGTAGACTGCGCAACATCGGGAATCCAAATGGGGACACAGCCATTCAAGGAATGGCTGTGTCCCCATTTGGATTCCCATTATAGCGCTGTCTACTTTAGTTTATCTTTAGTTTATCTCTAATTTCTACAAAAAATCCTGCGCGGATTTCGGGAATATCCCCTTAGATCCGCACAGGATAATTTTTTCGATTTTAAACTTATCCCTTGACAGCACCCGAAAGTACGCCCTTGATGATGTACTTCTGGAGGAAGAGATAGAGAATGACGATAGGTGTGATGGTGATTACCATGCTCGCCATGATTGCGCCCCACTCTACACGTCCGTAGCCGCCCTGGAAATACTGAATGACAATCGGAACGGTTTTGTAGTCTCTGATTTTGAGAACCAGACACGGCAGGAGGTAGTCGTTCCATATCCACATGGTTTCCAGAATGCCAACAGAGATAATAGTCGGCTTCATAACCGGCAGAACGATGCTGAAGAAGGTCTTGATCGGACCGCAGCCGTCGATCATAGCAGCTTCTTCGATATCCGGCGGAAGTGATTTCAGGAAGTTGGTAAACATAAACAGTGCCGTACCTGCACCGAATCCGAGATATACCAGCGGAATGGCGAACGGGGTATTGAACTGCAATATATCGGTGACCTTTGACAGCGGGAACATGATCATCTGGAAAGGAACTATCATGGAGAAAAGGCAGAGATAATAGAATACCTTTGTGTACCATGTATTTACTCTCGACAGATAATATGCGCACATTGATGTGCAGAGCAATATCAATGCCACAGAGAGGACCGTGATGATAACGCTGTTAGCCAAAGCAGACATAAAGTCCATTTTGGTGTTTACAGCCTGGTCATAGCTGTCCAGACCGATGAAGCTTTCCTCACTCGGCAGGGCAAACGGCTCAAGTGTAATGTAGGTTTTACCCTTGAAGGAGTTGATGAGCACCATAATCAAAGGGTATACCCAGAAGCAGCTGATTATGGTAAATACTATAGTAAAGATTATGTCGCTTTTTTTGCGCTTGACCTTTTCCTTGGGTTCTTTCTTAGGCTTTGTATTTATTTTGGTTGATTCCATAAATTAGTCCGCCTCCTTACTCTGGGTAGCCTTGAGCTGAATTATAGCGATAACGCCTACCAGCAGGAAGAATATAACAGCCTTTGCCTGACCGACACCCTTCCAGCCTACGCGGTTGTAGAATGTGTTGTAGATGTTGAGAGCCAGCATTTCAGTTTCATGCGTAGGCTCGCCGCCTGTAAGAGTGAGGTTCTGGTCGAAGAGCTTGAATCCGTTGGTGATGGAAAGGAAGGTACACATGCTGATTGATGGCATGACGAGCGGAATAGTGATTTTGAAGAGTATCTGACGGCTGTTTGCACCGTCGATTTTTGCCGCCTCTTTAAGCTCATCGGGAATGCCCTGGAGACCTGCTACATAAATGATCATCATGTAACCGACCTGCTGCCACACCATAAGAATAAGCAAGCCGACAAAGCCGAACACGCCGTGGGTGGTAAGTGTTTCTTTAAACGCCATCAGCACGCCGTTGAGCAGAATCTTCCAGATAGTACCCAGCAAAACGCCGCCCAGCAGGTTCGGCATGAAGAATACGGTACGGAAAATATTTGTGCCGCCGAAATTCTTGGTAAGCATTACAGCCACCATGAAAGCGATGACATTGATTGCAACAGTAGAAACTACAGCAAACAGTGCAGTGAACCAGAACGAGTGGATAAAGGTCTCATCACCGCTGAATATCTCCATGTAGTTTGAGAAACCGACAAATTCAGCATCAACCATTGTGTTAAAATCGCAGAATGAAAGATAAATACCCATGCCGAACGGGATAACGAAGCCTATCATAAAGGCAAGCAGCGTGGGCAGTGCAAACAAAGCAAAATATGCGGGATTTTTTTTCATTACTTTTTCCATAAAACAGCCCCCTTCGTATGGAAAATAAGGTTAAAATACTCCGGGCATTTTAAAAGGGTGAACGGGCAAATGCCGTTCACCCTTTATTAGTCAGTTAGAATGTTTTGCGAACAATAATAATCTTAAAAGACTAGTGAATTAGTTCTTTGTCTTTGCAACTTCGCTTGCCCAACCGTCAACGAAAGCAGATACAACTGTTGCCCATGTGTCGTCAGAAGGATCTGCAGCGTATGCTGTCAGAGCAGAACCGACTTCGTTCTTCCAATCCTCAGAAGGCATTGTTGCGAAGCACCAGTCAACAGGTGTCTTGCCTGCTGCTGTGTACTCAGCATCCTGCTGAACGAAGAGGTTTGTGGATTCCTTAGCCTTCTTGAACGGAGATACGAACTTCATCTCTTCTGCCAGAGCTGTTGTGCCCTTGTCAGATGTAACGACCCACTCGAGGAAGTCGAGAGTTGCTTCGATGTCCTTCTCGTCAGCGTTCTTATTTACGCACCAGTAGTTCTCAGAACCGGAGCAGAGACCCTGATTCTCTTCACCTTCAACGCCGATGTAGATCGGGATCATCTTGAGGTTCTCGTCGCCAACATCTGCGATGTCGCCGTATGCCCATGTACCGTTCTGATAGAATACAGCCTGACCAGACTTGAACTCTGCAACAGCGTCGTCACCTGTCTTAGCGGAGAGGAGGCTGGGTTCGCATGTAGAGTTGTTGATATAGAGATCCCAGATCTGTCTGTAGTTGTCAAGGTATGTGCCCTTGATAGCATCTGTTGTGCCGATGCCGTCTGCCTTGTATTCATAATAGATCGGGAGGTTTGCAAGGTGAGTCTTAAATCTCCAGTCAGAAGAAGAGTCCATACCTGCGGAAGCGAAAGCAGAGAAGCCGAGTTCGCTGGATCTTGCTGTGATGTCCTCAGCAACAGCCTTGAGTGTCTCGAAGTTTGTGATATCCTCTACCTTGTAGCCTGCGTCAGCAAGGAGCTTTGTGTTTGTGATGATACCGTATGTCTCAACAACGTATGCGATACCGCAAACAGTGCTGCCGTCCTTCAGAGCATAGGACTCAGATGTGAGTTCCTTATAAACAGCTGCATCGGAGAGATCATAGCAATAATCCTTCCAGTTTGCAAGACCTACAGGGCCGTTGACCTGGAAAAGTGTGGGAGCGTCAGACTTAGCCATTTCGGAAGCCAGAGTTGTCTCATATGTGCCGTCAGCAGCTGTGAGAACGTCAACCTGAACGCCTGTCTCCTCTGTGTAAGCCTCAGCGAGAGCCTGCCACTGAGCATCCTGCTCGGGCTTGAAGTTCAGATAATAAACCTTGCCCTTGGAATCGTCAACATTGCTGTTTGTGCCGCCGGACTTACAAGATGTGAGACCGCAGAGAGCTGATGAAACCAGCATAGCGGAAGCAAGAATGAGAGCTAATCTTTTTTTCATAATAATTTACCTCCAAGTAAATCTTCCGGATTTGCCGGACACTCCAAACGATCCCTGATGCCCTTGGCAAATCTCAATAAAAAATTCCGTGATTTGAGAAAATACCGAAATTGTATATTTTTACGTCCCTCTCAAAAACTACGCCCCCATCATAACACATATTTTACATAAATGCAAGCATTTTTTTAACTTTTTTGTATTTTTTTCAAATTGCCGTTTACAAACAGTTTTTAAATACATCTTCATAACTATCAGGCATTCGGCGAAATCAACAAAAATCGTATTTATGTCGAATTTAATTGAACCTGTACAAATCGCATAAATCCAAAGCTTGTCAAGGTCCCCTCGGACATTGACGGCACACAAAAGTCATGCCATATCCTGTCAGTGTCCTGAAATTATTCATATATTTGCACACTCCACCGAAATTGCCCCTTTATATTTCAAATCAAATAGTATACTATAAATGAGCACGATAAAAAATTGCACAAAAAAATAAGGACAAACGCAGCCGAGAGAGGTATAATGTATTTGCAAACCACATTTACCCACGGGAGCGAGTGTCCTATGAATAAAAGTATACATGAGTCAAAAGAGAT
>JBGUUF010000513.1:0-3757 GCA_045133435.1 Acutalibacteraceae bacterium | reverse complement strand
CAGCGGAATGTTCAGCATCGAATTCAGCTGAACACCAAGCCGCCGGAGACGGAGCCGAAAGGCTCTGTTTCTCTCTTATCCGAATTCATAATATACACAATAATAAACATTATCCTTGTGTATATTATCCCTTGATATATCCTTCAAATGACGGTAATATACAGTCACCAAAACGAAAGGAAAGGTAAAATATGAGCGTATTATTTTCCAAGGTAACACTCAGAACAGAAGCAGGAGCCACACGGCAGTTCCTTTGCACAGGGACGCCGAAAAGAGAATCAGACCTTAACGGTTGGGTCGCATACGAAGATTTCATCAAAGAGAATCCGGGTAGCGAGATCACCGCAAAGGTTGAGAATTACACCTACGGAGACGGTGAGGTTTACATCGCAACCATTTACGAGGTGGCATCCGACACGCAGCGAGGTGAACGGTTTTTCCGTAACCCGAACGTCAAACAGGTAGGCACGACAGAGTTCAGGTGTTAACCGAAAGGAAGCGGAGCCTTCGGGCTCTGTTTCTCTGTTCACCGGATTGATAATATACACAATAATAAACATTATCATTGTGTACTATATACCTTGATAAATCCCCCGAAAGACGGTAATATACAATCACCAAAACAAAGGGAGGAAAAAACATGGCAGACAAACAGATTAAATACGAATTGATTGAGATTTGCGGTCAGAAAGCGCTGTTCTCAAACGGACGGATCGGGGCTTCGGATGTACCAGGCGGAATGTATCGTTATGATTTCAGAGAAGATACCTCTGACAACGACGTGTACTTCGGAGCAATCGAGCCGAGAGTTTTGGTTGACCACGCAGGCTCCTGCATCACTAAAGAACCGATAGATTTCGGTGAGTCGGGATATATCGGATTGACTTACGATACCGAGCCGAATTTTCTCGGAACAGAAATGACAGTTGAAGAATTCATAAGCACAGACTTTTCCGATTGATTAGTTTTCCCGTAATAAAGCCTGTCGAAACGAAACGGAGAGAGCCGCAAGGCTCTTTTCATCTTTACAGCCGTAGGGCTGTTTTTTTATGCCCGCAAGGAGGTGAATCGTTATCCGTAAACTAAAAAAATACACTCCTACCAAGTTCAAAGCAAAAACTTCTGTTTACGACAAAACGGCCGCCGATTATGCCGTCCAATTTATCGAATGCCTTTGTCATACCAAGGGCACGTGGGCAGGAAAGCCGTTTGAGCTGATCGACTGGCAGGAGCAAATCATCCGTGACCTGTTCGGTATTCTAAAGCCGAACGGTTACCGACAGTTTAATACAGCGTATGTTGAAATACCGAAGAAGATGGGCAAATCGGAGCTTGCGGCTGCGGTTGCCCTTTTGTTATGCTGCGGAGACGGCGAAGAACGCGCCGAGGTTTACGGCTGTGCGGCAGACAGACAGCAGGCCACCATCGTTTTTGATGTTGCCGCAGATATGGTTAGGATGTGTCCCTCTCTCAACAAGCGAGTCAAAATACTGACCGCTACCAAGCGCATTGTTTATCAGCCGACAAACAGCTTTTATCAGGTGCTTTCCGCTGAAGCCTACTCCAAACATGGCTTTAATATCAGCGGCGTCGTTTTCGATGAGTTGCATACACAACCGAACCGAAAGCTGTTTGATGTAATGACCAAAGGCTCGGGCGATGCCCGGATGCAGCCGCTGTATTTTCTTATTACGACAGCCGGCACGGATACAAAATCCATCTGTTATGAAACGCACCAAAAAGCGAAGGACATCATCGAGGAGAGAAAAATCGACCCGACGTTTTATCCTGTTATCTACGGTGCGGATGAAAGCGACGACTGGACAGACCCGAAGGTGTGGAAAAAGGCAAACCCCTCGCTCGGTGTCACGGTCGGCATTGATAAGGTCAAAGCTGCCTGTGAATCGGCGAAACAAAATCCCGGCGAAGAGAATGCCTTCCGTCAGCTTCGATTAAATCAATGGGTAAAACAAGCGGTACGGTGGATGCCGATGGACAAATGGGACAAATGCGCTTTTGCTACTGACATTTCTCAGCTCGAAGGGCGCGTATGTTACGGCGGACTCGACCTGTCCTCCTCCACGGATATCACAGCGTTTGTTCTGGTGTTCCCTCCCGAGGACGAGGATGATAAATACATCATTCTGCCATACTTCTGGATACCCGAAGATAATATGCAAACCCGTGTGGCAAGGGACCATGTTCCTTATGATGTGTGGGAAAGGCAGGGGTATTTGGAAACGACCGAGGGCAATGTTATCCACTACGGATACATCGAAAAATTTATCGAAAACCTCGGCGAGCGTTTCAATATCCGTGAGATCGCCTTCGACAGATGGGGTGCGGTACAGATGACGCAGAATTTGGAAGGTATGGGTTTCACAGTCGTTCCTTTCGGTCAGGGGTTTAAAGATATGTCACCACCGACTAAGGAATTGATGAAACTGGTGCTTGAGGAGCGTATCGCCCACGGCGGTCATCCTGTTCTTCGATGGATGATGGACAACATTTACATACGGACAGACCCTGCCGGAAATATCAAACCGGATAAGGAAAAATCAACTGAAAAGATAGACGGCGCGGTTGCAACGATTATGGCGCTCGACAGAGCCATACGGTGCGGCGCAAACGCAGGAGCCTCGGTTTATGACAGCCGCGGGCTTCTTTTCATTTAGGAGGATTTATGGACAGCTTTTTTCTCGGAGGTATCCTCATAGGATTCATCGCAGGCGTAATTGTTACGCTGGCATTTACTACTGCTCATTTTCTGTGGTTTGGCGAAGAAACAAAGGAAGCCGACCGGCGCGAACGCAAACTGCGCATCAGACAAATTAACCGCGGACGTATCAGATATAACGACGGTCTGGATATTGAGGACTGGCTCTGATACATAGACGATAATGGGAGGTATAAAAATGGGCTTGATATCAAGCATTTTTCGGTCAAGGGACAGACCTAAAAACCTGTCGGGCGGAGGTTCGTTTTTTATGGGAACCTCGTCATCCGGCAAAGCAGTCACGGAACGCTCGGCTATGCAGATGACCGCTGTGTATGCCTGTGTTCGCATCTTATCGGAAGCTATCGCCGGTCTGCCGCTTCATCTGTATAAATACACCGATGACGGTGGAAAAGAAAAAGCAATCGACCATCCGTTGTACAGGATTCTTCATGATGAACCGAACCCCGAAATGTCGTCATTCGTTTTCAGGGAAACACTGATGACACATCTGCTGCTCTGGGGAAATGCGTATGCACAGATTATCCGCAACGGCAAAGGCGAGGTCATTGCTTTGTATCCCCTGATGCCGAATCGGATGCGCGTTGACCGTGATGAAAAAGGACAGCTTTATTACTCCTACAATCGGGTATATGACGAAGCGTTGAAGGACAAATCCATGACAGTGATTCTGAAACCGTATGATGTTCTGCATATCCCGGGCTTGGGCTTTGACGGGCTGGTCGGATACAGCCCTATTGCTATGGCGAAAAATGCTATCGGTCTGGCAATAGCTACAGAAGAATACGGTGCTAAATTTTTCGCCAACGGTGCTGCTCCTTCAGGTGTATTGGAACATCCGAGTACACTGAAGAATCCCGAAAAGCTACGTGAGGCATGGCAGTCACAGTTCGGCGGCAGTCAGAATTCAAACCGTATCGCAGTGCTTGAGGAGGGTCTGAAATATACACCCATTTCCATATCACCGGAGCAAGCGCAGTTCCTTGAAACACGAAAATTCCAAATCAATGAAATCGCTCG
>JBGUUF010000512.1:0-4181 GCA_045133435.1 Acutalibacteraceae bacterium | reverse complement strand
CAGGCATATCCACGCCGCCTGCGCGAGCCAGCTTTTCAACCTCACTCACTATGATTTGTTTCTCAAGTGATACATCTCGCACGGGCATTACAGTTTCAAAATTAAACCTTCTTTTAAGCGCGCTGCTCATCTCATTAACGCCTTTATCGCGGGTATTTGCCGTACCTATCACATTAAAACCTCGCTTAGCGAATAAAAATCCGTCGTCGCCAAGCTCAGGAACGTTCAAAACCTTGTCGCTCAGCACGCTTATCAAGCTGTCCTGAATCTCAGCGGGTGTTCGGGTTATTTCCTCAAATCTCGTGATAATTCCTTTCTCCATGCCAACATACAACGGTGACGGAACCAACGCCTCTCTCGTAGGACCGTTGGCAAGCAGCAGCGCGTAATTCCACGAATATTTTATCATATCCTCGGTGGTTCCCGCTGTTCCTTGAATCGTGTTGGTGCTCACACCGCATATCGCCGCCGAAAGCAGCTCGGAAAGCATCGTCTTTGCCGTTCCGGGTTCGCCGACCAGCATAAGTCCGCGATTTCCTGCCAAAGTCACTATACAGCGCTCCACTAAAGTATCGTTTCCGAGATATTTTTTCTTGACTTCTACACTTTTTCCGTTGTATTCGATCGGCTTTTTGCTGCCTAAAATAAAAGTCCTCACGGCCATCGGCGACATCTGCCAGCCTTCCGGCACTCGTCCGCTGTCGTTGGCTTTGAGCGCCGCGAGCTCCTCGGCATAGCTCACTTCAACAGGCGGTTTTATCATCTTTTCAGCGTTCATAAATCAGGGCTCCCCTCTTTTTTTTAATTCTACCACAGCTTGTTATATTTTTAAAGTATAAATACCAAATTTATTATCTCGGGGATATTTTTGGTACTGCTATTTCTTGTAATATAAAAAAATGTTCCGAATTAATTGAATAAACTCGGAACATTTCTGTTATTTTTCTTTCGGAATGTAGCTTCTCACCTTGTAAACCGCGCCGCACTGCTCGCAAATCTGTCGGCAGGCTTCGATTTCTTCCGCGCCGATCACATCCACCACAGACATGATTACATTCGGCACATATCTTGTGACCTTGCGCGTGAAATCCAGCATGCCCTCAAATGCAGCCTCTCCGTATATCGGCTTGCAAATTTCATTATATCCAGCCGCAGTTGAAGCGTTGAGACTTATCGAAACTGTGTCCACCAAACCCGAAAACTCGGGCGCAATATCTCGTTCATTGTAAAGGCTGCCCAATCCGTTGGTGTTTACACGAATCGGCATTGAAGGATTGACCGCGCGAATCTTGCTCGCAACGTCGGTCAGCACATCCATGCGGCATGTCGGTTCGCCGTATCCGCAGAATACAACCTCGTTGTAATCTGCCAAATGCCGCCTGAATACGTCATTCACGACCTCGTTCAGCGTAGGCTCGCGCTCAAGCCACAGAGAATCCGCATCGCCTATAGAATCTCTGTTCTGCCTGACGCAAAACGTGCATCGGTTAGGACATTTGTTGGTTATATTGAGGTAAAGTCCGTTTTCAAATGTATATGTTATTTCCAAATTTTTCGCCTCCAAAATCACAGATTTTTTTAGTTGATAGACACCAAGCTTTCAGGCAGATCATAAAGTCTCGCCGCATTTTTTGCAGTTGCTTCAAGCAATTCCTGCAAATCCATTCCCCGCACCTCGGCAATTTTTTCCGCTGTTGCGCGAATCATCGAGGAATCACAGCGCGGTCTGCCTTTTTTGGGACGGCACGGCATAGGTGTCATATACGGCGCGTCTGTCTCCAGCACCAGTCGGTCGAGCGGAACATATTTCGCAACTTCCAACGGAGTCACGGCATTTTTGAACGTCACCGCACCGCCCAAGCCTATATACATTCCGTAATTCAGCGCCTCGCGCGCCAGCTCTACGCTCCCCGAAAAGCAGTGCATCACGCCATTTGGCTTGTATTCCCGCAGTATTTTGTACATATCGCCGTGAGCGTCGCGGTCGTGTATTATCACAGGTTTGTGCTCGTCGCGTGCAAGTTCGAGCATAGCGCAAAAAGCTTCGTGCTGCTCCGTTTTGAATTCGACCGAGTGGTAATAGTCCAGTCCGATTTCCCCCACCGCGACCACTTTCGGATGTTTGAGCATACTGCGGAACTGCTCGATGTCGCTGTCCTGCCACGTCTCCGCACAGCAGGGATGAACGCCGACCGCAGCATATATAAAATCATATTTTTCCGCCAGAGCTATGCAATTGCGCGAACTCGGCAGGCTTTCGGCGGGATTTACTATAGCGCAAACCCCGTCAGCATCGTGAAGGCGGGTCAGCAAGGCATCTCGGTCATCGTCAAATGCGCTCGAATCATAGTGAGCGTGGCTGTCAAATATCAAGTTAATTTCCTCCGGTCAATTATCGCATCAGGTGAATTACTGCCACAGATTTTCGTCGTAAAGAGCCGCGTCATTTGTCAGCTTCTTGATTTTTGAGGACTGTTTCTGAATGCATTTGTAGTGTTCAGCTCTGTGAGCGTCGCTCACGATATAATCCGCCAAGCCGTTTTTTACTATGTCATTCGCAGTTTTCCACTCGTCGCCGAAAATACCTCTGGTCATCCCCGACGCATCCACAGCGATTTCACAGCCGCATTCCTTGAATTTGCGCACCATGTCCAAATCGCGCTGAACATACAGGTATCTCTCGGGGTGCGCTATGATTATATTGTGATAGCGCGCCAGTCGGAGAATTATCTGCTGCCACTCGAGTATCAGATTTTTTTCGGGCAGCTCAAGCAAAATCGAGTCAGTGCCTTCGATTCGGTATTCCTCAAGCTGTTCGGGCGTTATCTGGTCGATGACCTTCCAGTTGACCTCAAAGCCAAGCTTCACCTTTATGCCGAGTTTTTCCGCCATCCCGATAGTTTCCTTATATACGTCCAGCACCTTGGTCAAATCCTGATTCACATCATAAAGGTGAGGTGTAAAGACAATTTTATCTATTCCGCACTTTTTTGCGGCATTCAACATTTCGAGCGTTTCTTCCTTTGTGCGCGCTCCGTCGTCCACACCGTACAAAACGTGACAATGCATATCCAGCATAAATAAATGCCTCCCTTTAATCACAAAGTTTTTTGCATATATTTCCTCGAATTTTCTATATTATATTACAACCGCAGTCAAATGTCAATTGCAATATTTCAATGGCAAAATTGCAAAGTCATCCCCCGTCCACACAATGCAGGCGAGGGATGCTATGAAAATTATTGTTCTTTAACGCCTATTCTGTCGTTTTCGATCACGGCATGCCCCTGTTCCACAGTCAGTTCAATGCCTTGCTTGATGAGTGCCTGCATCGGCGCTGTGCATCTCGAAAATCCGAAGAGTGTCGCCACCTGACGGACAAGTTCTTCAACTGTCAAACTAAATTGCGTTTGCAGGACGTATCTCGCTGCCGCCGCAATTTCTTCGCAAGCAATATCGTCAATACTTCGTCTGCACGATTCATTTGCAGGCGGAACTCTGAATTCGCTGTACTGAGCGGAATCCTGTCCTGATTTCCAGTAAAATGTCCGTTTGCCGTCATTTGTGACCGACAGCTCCATAGTCGCGAAAATTCCGTCAAAGGTGCGGTCTATCCTCGCGCCTCTGCGAGAAATTCCCCACGCCTCCAGCACGCGCTTACACAGCAGATTGCGGCTTATCGGGGATTCGACTGCTAACACCTGTTCAATTTGCTGTCGGATATGCACCGCCAACGCGGGATTGGCGAATTTTTCCGAATTTCCAAGCAGATCAGTCTCCCGCTCAAGAACACATACTTCGTAAGTGGGCAAATTCTGTGCGCACTCCTCGACCTCCACTCGCTCCAAATTCTCGATTTCCACAGTGTCAGGCGCTTCAGATGCAGTTTCTTCGACAATTTCCTGCACCTGTGCCGCGCTTCGTGACTTTTGCAGTACATCTTCAAACGCAGCCTTTATCGCCGCAAGCTCCTTGTCGGAATTTTCCCACCAGTCAAGACACCAGACGCGGTGGATGTTCCAGCCGAGCGATTTCAGCACGCTCTCCTGCAATATATTGCGGTCGCGCGCCGTACCGCTGCCGCTGTAATTTTTGCCGTCGCAGAGAATGCCGAGAATGTATTCGTCGGGCTTGTCGGGATCAAGCAGACCGATGTCGATTTTGTATTCCGAACAGCCGAT
>JBGUUF010000511.1:0-1416 GCA_045133435.1 Acutalibacteraceae bacterium | reverse complement strand
CCTGCACATTGGCGAGCAATGGATTTTAATATTACTTTATTTTCCCACAATGAAAAATGCAGATGTTTACATTAATTTTGTAAGCATCTGCATTTTTTGTTTTCGATGAAATTGTTTATTCAGAAACTATTTTTTATTCTTGCCCAACGGCAGAACGTCAATTACATTCAAACCCCAGTTTTGTGCAATTTCCTTTGTCTTGAGAACGTCTTTGTCGAGCAGGAGGTGGGGCGCGTGACAGTCGGCACTGACGATGGCTTTAGCCTTTGCTTCGGCGACCTTTTCCCAGAATTTGTAGTGGGGGTACATATAATGCTCGTCGTCGCCCTCGGTCACAAGTCCGCGACGGATGCCGTTTGTATTGACCTCCAGCGGGATGTCGTGCTTGACTGCGGCGTCAATGATGATGTCGGTCATTTCGTCCATGTTTTTGTCCCACGGAAGCAGGTTTACGCCCACTATGTCGGGGTGCGCCACGAATGCAAAATATCCCGTATCCAAAGCTTCCGCGACGCTTTTAGCGTATGCCACACAGTCGGCGGTGTCGGTGAGGTCAAATGAGCTTTTGGCACGGATCCCTTTCTGAAAGAAATGCTGTCCGAGTGCGAGATAATCCACCTGATACTCGGTGAGCAGTGATTCGTAATAATTGCGCTTGGAGGGAAGATATTCGCTCTCAAATCCAAGCAGAACTTCGATTTTATCGCTGTTTCTTTTAGCTTCGCGGCGCACGGTGTCGATGTAATCCCATATCTCATTGAAATACATGCGATAACCCTCAGGGTCGCCGCGATATGGCACATGGTCGCTCATGCCGAGAATGTCAAAACCCTGTTCGATCGCTTTATTAATATAATCCGCTTCAAGCCCTTGGGCATGCTGGCAGCGGTAACAGTGTGTGTGGTAATTAGTCAGCACTTTTATTCCTCCTCGATTTCTCATATTAATTATAATTGTACCACAAAATCTGCAAAAATACAAAAAATATTTTATTTTCGCGAACCAATACTGTCATGCGATCATATTTTGAAAATAGGAGTGCGTTTTGCATTCCGATGTGAGTTTTTAGGAACAAAGGGAATGATGAAATATGCAAAAAAACATAATGTCTCTCAGCAATTTGAATGAGGGAGACAGCGGCACAATAATTTCCGTGGACAATTGCGGTGATTTAAGGCGGCGATTGATGGATTTGGGATTTATTGAGGGAACGCGTGTAAGTTGTCTGCAATGCAGTCCGTCGGGCGATCCTGTGGCATATATGGTCAGGGGCGCGGTAATTGCACTGCGGCGTGATGATAGCGCGAAAATAATTATAGGTAACAATTTATAGAGGCACTAAAGTAGGCAGACCTACAATGGGTTTCCAAAGGGGCAAGGCTCCTTTGGCGGGTCAAGGGCGGCGCCCTTGTGGGG
>JBGUUF010000510.1:0-1707 GCA_045133435.1 Acutalibacteraceae bacterium | reverse complement strand
ACGACGGCGTTGCGGAATTGCTGGCGGGAATAGCACAGCTTTACAACGGAACGAGCGAAATGAAGAACGGCACGTCAAAGCTCCGCAGTGAGACTTCGGGCTTGGATGACGGTGTGAGCGAAAAAATCGACGAGCTTATGGCGAGTGTGACGGGCGGCGATTTCGAGCTTGAATCCTTCGTGTCGGATAAAAATACGAACATCGAGGCGGTGCAGTTCGTGATTAAAACCAAAAGCATTGCAAAGAAAGAAGCCGCCGAGAATGTGGTCGAAGCCGAGGAACAGTCCGGCTTTTGGCAAAAGCTGCTCGACCTTTTCGGCATAAATTAATATGAATGAAAACGGGCAACAGTTTTATCAACTGCTGCCTATTTTGACTATTCTAAAGACCTTACATATTCCACCAAATCGGCGATATTTGCCTTGTCGCAATGGTATTCCGCCGTATCGTATGCCTTTAACAGGTTCTCGTCATCCTCGCTGCGGTTTTTGGTGGCTTTCAGCATTAATTTCAATGCGCTCATCATAAATTTGTGCATGCCGGATAACTTCTGATAATCAAATCCGCCTCTAATATTTTGTTATTTTTTATAATACTACCTCTTTTTCTGAATCAACATAGTACACACCGCACTTTAATCGGTGCTGGAAAAATGTGGCGAATGCGGCAAGCATAACGAAAATAAGCACCTTGGTTATCAGTGCGGGAATCGGAACAGAAATGCCTGCCATTATCTGAAAAGCCGTCTGAATTGGCAGCATTATGCCGATACAACTGCACAATTGCAGCAGTATCCTCATTAACGCGTATCCCATAAAGCTGTTTCGCTTCATCAGCCAAAAGGTTATAAAAATCATTGGGCTGATTATGCCTATATCAAGCACATAAGTTATCGACGTTGTGTATACCTCTATCGTCTCCAGCGATGTTCCGTTGATGAGTGACGTGACAATATCGGGAAGCCACGCGACGAAAAGCGACACTCCTGATATGATTAGAAACGCTTTCATTCCACCTGTGAAAGGATATGTGCATACATTTTCCTGACGGACACTTATCGCGTGTAGTTTTACAAACAACGCGCCGACGCAATAAAAGCAAAGTCCGAACAGTGCGATATACACCAAATGCAGAGCGTTGTAGGTGACTCCGAATGCCAATCCTGCCGTGTAGTAAAGCAATAGTCCCATCACGCTCAAACTGCTGATGTATTGTTCGATGCACGGCTGTTTATGGGTTTTGAATAATGTTACCACCGCGAGCGGAACGATAAAAAGCAGTATCGTCAAGTCCGAGCCGATAAAAATCGGCGCCATAAAATACGAATCGTGTGCGTATATCCCCGAGCCCCACATTTTTACGGTGTTGCCGTACTGATTTACAATTTCGTAAGCCTGCGTTGTGTCGAATGAAGCTATGCCGCAAATCGTATTGACCGACAGCAATAAAATGATTAATATGCCTGCCGCAAGCAATCCCGTATCCCTTTTGATGCTCTTGTTCATAAATTTTACTCCTTTTCCGCGTCTCTTTCTTCCAATGCATTTTTTAAGAATGCATCATATGCGATTTCCTGATGGGCAAATATTTCGTCAGTCGAGATACCCGGCTTAGTCATGCAAAAAATCGTGCCTATGCCTATCGTGTAGATGAGCATATTTAAATGAAGCTGTCTTGCCTTCTCGACACTGATGTTTAAGCTTTTTG
>JBGUUF010000509.1:0-3131 GCA_045133435.1 Acutalibacteraceae bacterium | reverse complement strand
ATTTAATTTTGCTCGGAGAAGCGTCTTTGATAAGAATAATTCCGTTGTACGACTCATTCGGCGTCATTGAAATGGTGTAGAACATGCTGAAATACTGATGAAAGCTCTCAAATGAATCACCGACATTCAGCATTTTAACCTTACCGATAATAATACTATTTAAATCAGAGTTTTCTGCGGCTTTTACATCTAAATAGACTGTATTTTGTTCGACATACTGCATTTTTGAAGTAAGTGGGTTCTTGTTTGTCACAGTAAATTCAATTCGCTCATCCTTAAAATTACTGTAGCAGGAGAAAGTAGAATTGAGAATATCTGTGCCGATTGCAAAATATGCGCTGCCGTATTTATCTTTAAGATGATTACCCAAGGATGTATAGCCTGCGCTGTTTGCGGAGCATTTTTCAATGTGACCGTTATGCCCCGATAAAAAGACACTGTCACGTCCGTTTTCAGATTCGTAATCCAATATCCATTCTACATTCTCAGCCATAAATTTATCGCGCATTTTGCTGTATGAGAGATTTGAAGCGGCTTGCAGCTGACACATCTGAGTGATGATATTTATTTCTTTGCAAGCCTTTTTAAATTCGCTAAGGCTTGACGCTTCTATCATTTCTTCCTTGTGTTTTTCCATTTCCTCCGTCAATTTATCCATTTCAGATTCTATATCTTTGTAAACGGAAGAACTGATATTGTACATTGTATCGTCTGTAACATCGGAAAAAACACCCGAATATTCGTTGTACAAATCTTGCGAGGTTTTGGCGAGGTAATCAAGCAAAAGCTCTTTGTTGTTGTCCACGCGCTGCATATCACAGCCGTAAAAGCTGATCATATCGCTTTCTGAAACGGTCTGATTATAATTTCTCATCCACTCAATCAAATCTGCCATTTCAGCCGTGCGATAAATGGCAAAGCCGATTTCTGCGGCCGCAGCCTCGGATGTTCCATTACCGCCGTGAATGTATTCGTTCACGCGCTCACAGCCTCCAAAATCACCCTCAAGTATAAAAGTCTTTGTGCCGTAGCTTTCCATTATGCTTTTGAATACATCTTTTTTCAATTCCTGCAGTTCTTTGTTTCCGTGAGTAGCTTCGCCGAAACCAATGATTTTAGTTCCGGCTGGTATTGAGATTTCTGATATATCGGTTACAATTGAGGCAAAGTCCTCACTTTCCGCTGAGTCATTTGAACAGCCTGCCGCAGTAGATGCAATCAATGCCAATGATAAAAAAACCGCTATAATCTTTTTTATTATTCTCATAACAAAATTCTCCTGTTTTTTACGATTTAACCTTGTTTTTTAATTTCTTTTCTGTAGCTATACCATGCTCTGATTCCTACATAAGCGTATGAGAGAACTATTGCAAGATAAAAATAGGCAAGACCACCTCTCAGCACGGCAAAAGGTGTTTCAAACCAAAAAGCACGCCAAAATTCGCCACCGGTCATTTCCCACAAGCCGGGTGTGAGATATAAATTCTTCCAGTTATACAGAACGCTGAAATCCAACAATCCTGTGATGGCAAGTGCTACCATTATGGGTAAAAATGAGAAAAAGAGTGCCAGCCAGTAATCGGACATTCTTTTGTAAACTCCTGCTTTGGAATCTTTGTCGGAAAATATATTCTGTGTGGCCTCAGAGGTCCGCCTTTCAAAATATTGCGAACCGCTGCTCTTTGTCCCGGCGATATGTTTCCAGCCGCTGTCTTCAAACATCGTTATATATTCGTTGAATTTCTCATTGCTTTTAAATAGTCTGTAATCTATGCGAACCTCAGGGAGAAACGGCATGTTTGCAGTCTGTTCGCATTTGACAAATTCATATCTGCATGTAAACAGGTTGACTTTATTCAATCTGTATCCCCGCTCAACAAATGAATTTATCCATATTTCCTCTTTGTCCAAATTAGTTAAAAAGATTTTGTGTTTGGCGATAATATTTTTTTCTGACATAATAACAAAACTCCTTCTTACAGATTGTGACTATCAGCCACTTCAATTAAATGTCTCAGCCTTTCCGCTTCGAGATGCAAAACCTCCTTGCCAAGCTCGGTAATCTGGTAAACTTTTCTGCGCTTATCACTGCTCGGCATAGGCTGAATAAGCTTTTGCGCAAGCAGATTTTCGATTGCGCCGTACATAGTGCCCGCCGCAATTCTCACCCTGCCGCCGCTCAACTCCTCCACCTTTTGCATAATGTAATATCCGTGCCCCGATTCCAGCAGAGCAACAAGGATGTAATAGGTAGTTTCAGTGAGCGGCAGATATTTGTTAAGATTCATAGTACACCTCCTATAAACTGTACAGTAAAATTATACAGCTAAATTATATAATTCAATTATACAGTTGAACTGTATAATTGAATTATATACAGTCTAACTGTATATGTCAAGTCTTTTTTGAAAAAAACAAAAAAATTATTCATTTACATTGTCATTGAATAATACACGAGCTGATGCTATAATATTTTCAATATAATATTTTAAACGGAGAAAAATCAATATGCTTTACAAAAATGGATTGACGGTATTGCCGAATTTCACTGTTACTGAGGCGGATGTCCGCGTGTCAAAAGGTCGCATTATGGAGATAGTACCTCGCGGCTCGATTTCGGACAGCGAGAGCGAGATTGACATATCGGGCAGAATTCTCGCACCGGGATTTATTGATATGCACATTCACGGCTGCTGCGGCTCGGATTTCAGTTCGGATGCCGACACCTCAGCCTGTCTGGATAAAATGAGCGAGTTCCTGCACTCACGCGGAATCGTTGCATTTGCGCCAGCCGCCATGACAATGCCGCATGATGAATTGTGCTTGCTTATGACGCGCTATCAGAAGGCAACGGTGAATCCCCGAAGCGGCGCAATTCCTGCAGGAATTTATCTGGAAGGGCCGTTTCTCTCGGTGGAAAAATGCGGTGCACAGCCCCCCGAATACATTCAGCCGCCCAATTTCGATAAATTTGCCGAATTGTATCGGCTGAGCGGTGAAAACATCCGAGAGCAGGTAGTCTATGAATTCCTCCATTGACATGGTTTGCCCCTCGGTGGTTCCGAATTTGATCATAAAGAGCTGTTCTACCATAGTCTGTTCCATGCCGACAGCCGTGGCAAGCTGTGCGG
>JBGUUF010000508.1:0-3737 GCA_045133435.1 Acutalibacteraceae bacterium | reverse complement strand
TTAAGCGCTTCGATCTCTTTATCAAATACTGTTTTTATTTGTTCACTGTAACCCATTTTTTATCCCTCAATTGATCGCGTAATATATTTTTTGTAGCTGTTGCAAAAGCGGCTTCATTCTATGAAGCGGAATCATTACCGCACTGTCGGATTTTGCTGCTTTGGGATCAGGATGTGTTTCAATAAACAATCCGTCAACCCCGATTGCAACGGCTGCCCTTGCCAGATATTCAGCATGATCTCTGTTGCCGCCTGAGCTTATACCGTTACCGCTTGGCTTTTGAACGCTGTGTGTAGCATCAAAATAAACCGGCACTTTCAGATTTTTCATTTCAAGCAAGCTTGTCATATCTACGACAAGATTATTATATCCAAAGCAACTGCCCCTTTCGGTGATAATGATATCATCATTACCTGATTGCCTGACCTTTTCCACACAGGCTGCCATATCCCACGGAGCCATAAACTGTGCTTTTTTGATATGAACTGTTTTCCCTGTGTTTGCGGCTGCGGTTAGTAAATCTGTTTGCCGTGAAAGAAAAGCCGGAATTTGAATAATATCACAAACCGCTGCAGCTTTTTCTGCCTGCCACGGTTCATGAATATCGGTGCAAATAGGCAAATGATACGTTTCTTTTACCTTGTTTAATATCCGCAAGCCCTCGTCAATCCCTAAGCCCCGAAAGCTATGAATGGATGTACGGTTCGCTTTATCAAAAGAAGCTTTGAAAGTAAACGGGATTTGTAATTCTTCGGTTTTCTCTTTTAACTGTTCCGCAGTCTCCATCACAGTTTCTTCGGATTCAATCACACAATTGCCTGCAATCAAGCTGAACATTCTTTCACATCCTCATTTGTCTAAATGGTTTTCTTTCATATATCGCTCCACCTGTACCCTGTCTTTTGGGGTATCGACTGAGAGCGTTTTACAGTGAGCGTTGATATAGTAACAGTCCTTTCGGTTTTCGATAAAACGGAAGGAATCGTTTTCTTCTATTTTTTCCACGGGACCGCGAGGTGTATTATGATAGTATTCCAATGCGGCCTTTGTAAAAGCCCCGACGCCTACAAACTTCTGATAAGCGTAATTCATCTCACCCTTTGGAAAGGGGATAGGGGCGCGTGAGATAAACAGGCATATCCCGTCTTTATTGGTAACGATTTTCAAATTTGTCGGATCAACGACCTCTACGGGATTTGAAAAGTCTGTCATCAGATTAGATACATAAAAGTCATCGTCCGGAATGGCTTCGGGTATGCATTTGACGATATCCTTTGCCAAAACAAGAGGTTCATCACCATTGATCATCACATACAGATCAGCGTCGATTTTCTGCGATACTTCATAAAGCCTTTCGGTAGCGGTCTCGCACTCAAATGAAGTCATTATCACTTTTGCGCCGAAGCTCTCGGCGACAGCTTCGATTTGTTCACTGTCGGTAGCGATATATACTTCAACGAACCGTTTGACCTCCTTGCTGTGCTTCCATACCCAATACACCATTGGTTTGCCGCAGATATCGGCAAGAGGCTTGTTGTTGTATCTTGTGGAGCCGCCGCGTGCCGGTATCATCCCTATGATTTTCATATTATTTTTCTCTCCTGATTCTTTGCAATTTTTTATACAGCTTTATCAAAACATAACTTTTAAATCTCACAAGCGTTTTTAATTTTGATTTCTCCGAATGCTCCAACGCGTGACAAAACTCTTTATCGTGCAGGATATACTTGATATACGCTTTCTTTTCGCTTTCGGACATTGTATTTTGATCATCATTAACGACATCGATGCAAGCATAAAATCGATAAAAATAATCGTTGTAAAATTTCTGCAAATCTTTATTCGCAATTGCACTTTCTCTTGGGAAATACAGCATTTTAATATCGTCATAGTATTTTGCGTGATACGCCCTTGAAAGACTGTCATTACCGTTATTCACCCAATGATACAGCGGTTTATCAACATACAAAAAGCTTTTGCAGGTTTTTAAGTACTCTATATTAAATAAGACGTCTTCTCCAACAGATACTTCTTCATCAAATCGAATGACAGCAGATACCTTGTCCTTTCGGAAAATACGAATCCAACGGTAAGCAGAAAATCCTTTTTGATACATCAAGTAATAATCATCTATAGAATACCGGTGATTTCCGTCTGACAGATGAACCGAGCTTGATTTGCTCATATCTTCTTTATAAAAAGCGCAGAAAACAAAGTCATCGTGATTATCTTCTATCGTGTAATAAAGAGTTGAGATCCATTCAGATTCAACATAATCATCGCTGTCACAAAACATCAGGTATTTGCCTTTTGAATGTTCTATACCGCAGTTGCAGGCAGATGAAACGCCGCCGTGAACTGTATGTATAACCTTTATCTTTTCCGATTTGCTTTTATACTCATCACAAATCAAGCCGCAGTTGTCTGTACTGCCGTCGTCAATCAACAGAATCTCATAATCTGCAAAATCCTGATCAAGTACGCTGTCAATACATCGACGCAGATATTTATCGGTATTGTAGATCGGAATAATTACGCTGATCTTAGTCATTATAGTTTCTCCAATAGAATAAATAGTTAATATAAGCTCGAATTTTATGGGATATTACGTTTCCGCTGATAAAACAATCAATATCATTTATAAAATCATTTAATTGAGGTTTTGATATACACAGAGATAAAAGGTTTCTTTCATCTTTTATATGTTCTAAATTTTTCAGTAAAAAATCCTGGTCACTAATATCGGTGCGCAGAATATTATACTCATCCAATGAAAATGATGCTTTTCGATAATATACAAACATTGCATGATATAGTATCATAAAGTAAATCGCAGAAAAATGATTTACTAATTCACTTGATGAGTCAATGAATGAATAGTATTCTAAAACAGATTTTGAGAGATTTGTAAACCTGTTTAAGTTGCTTTCCTTCAAGCTGCATCCGATTATAGAATCGTTTCTGCGCATATAGTTATAAAGATAATCTTTCAGAACATACATCTTTTTTACATGCGTTATATAACATAAATAAAAATGCAAATCTTCAGCAAAGATTTCTTTGTTGGGAGCAAATCGAAGATGATATTTATCGATTATATCCTTTCGGAAAATTTGATCCCATGCTTCCCATGGAGTTTTATGTGATAGTAAAACGGATACGATATATTGAAGAGTATCGTATGAATCATAAAAAGAGTATTCTTTCCCTGCTCCGGAAAAAACAAAAGGCTTTAGCGGAGATTCATTAAAGCAGTATTCAAAACAAAAAGAAACTAAATCATATCCTTTTTCTATTGCCGCGTGTGCCTTTTCCAATAATTTTGGTTTTAAGAAATCATCAGAATCCGCAAAAACAATATATTTCCCGTTTGCTATATCCAAACCGGCATTTCGTGCAGCGGAAAGTCCTCCGTTGATTTGATGAATAACCCGTACTCTATTGTCAGTTGAGGCATATTTATCACACATTTCAGAGCAGCCGTCGGTAGAACCATCATCAACTATGATTAGTTCAAAATCTTCAAATGTTTGATTGATAATACTTTTTATACAACGCTCCAAATACGGCTTAACATTGTAAACAGGCACTATTATGCTTATTTCCATATTAACCTCATCTTATATTGAGAAATACCCTTTAACATAATCTTTTAGTTGGCTGAAACTATCGATAATTTTGTTTTTATATATATTCTTCGCTTCTTTTTTTTCTTTGTTTCCCTGTGATCCTTTTGT
>JBGUUF010000507.1:0-1838 GCA_045133435.1 Acutalibacteraceae bacterium | reverse complement strand
TGACGCGGGGCGTCTTGATTTTCAGCGAATTCTCGGCGGTGAAGTGACCTGCGAGAAACTCGTCGTCGTAGTGGTTGTTGTGGGTTATCGTGGCGATACAGTTGGAGTAATAGTCCGCGCTGATAAAATTGATGCAGAATTCCCCCTCGCGGACGATATTTTCGTAGGTGTGGGAGGTGTGGGCGACATTCTGCATTACAGCGAAGTATCCGCCCGCGTCGCCGCCAAAGCAGCTCCATGAGTGGAAGCAGAGGTTCGGCATGCCGTTTGATTTGACGGTCGAGATGAGGAAGAGCACCTGCGGAATGGCGCAGGCGAATTCCATGTGTGAAAATGTATCGAACTGGCCCGCCCAGTTTTCATAGAGCAGACCGGAGTTTTCTATGCGTATTTCTCGTTTCAATTTGCTGAATTCCCCTCCTTGCAGGCTTATTCCTTGACTAACCGCTGGAATTCATCGCCGCGCACCTCGAAATTTTTGAACATGTCATAGCTTGATGCGGCGGGGGAGAGCAGACATATCTTGTCCTGCGCGGTAACTTCCTTTGCCTTTGCCACGCCCTTGTCGAAATAGTAGCATGGGTAGACGGCAATGCGCTTGTCGATTTCGGCTTCTTCGAGCAGCTTCTGCATGCGCTCGGTGGTCTGACCGACCAGCACGATGTTGTCGATTTCGGCGGTCTTGAGGAAGTCCATCAAATCTGTGTAGTCGATACCTCTGTCCATGCCGCCGAGAATTATCGTGCCGACATTGCCGAGAGATTTTACAGCATTGATTGCCGAGCGGCAGATGGTGGAAATGGAATCATCGTAGTAGGTGACACCGCCGAAGGTGCCGACCTTCTCCAAGCGGTGTGCCAGCGGCTTGAATGTGGCGAGCGAGGCTTTGAATTCCTCGTCGCTCATGTCGAAAACCTCTTTGCAGATGTAGTAGTCGATGCCGATGTTGTAGAGATTGTGACGACCCACAAGGCAGGTGTCCTCCGGCTGAATTTCTATCGAGCCGTGGGGAACATTAATTACTGTGCCGTTTACCGAGATGTCGGCGGGAACGATTTTTCCCAATCCGTCGCAGGCGGTGATGAGACGACCGTTGCGCGGGTAGATGCTCAAAGTGTCGAGATCACTGCAATTTAATATAGTAATGTCATTCTCGTCCTGATAAGAGAACACATGTGCCTTTGCCTTGATGTAATTTTCCATTGTAACGTAGTGGTCGAGATGCTCCTCGTAGAGATTGAGGATTATGCCCACATGCGGCGAGTGCTTGACGAATTCAAGCTGATGACAGGACATCTCAAATACGACGGAGGTATTTTCGTCGATGCGGTCGATGTAGTCGAAGCAGGGAATGCCGATGTTGCCCACGAACACGGTGTTGTCGTCGTGATTTTTGAGCAGGTGATAGAGCAGGGAAGAGGTGGTGCTCTTGCCCTTGGTACCGGTTATGCCGAAGGTATTGCGCCCGAATGCCGAGAGGAAAACCTCAGTCTGAGAGGTGAGTCTGTCGATTATCTTTTCGGGGTGGAACACGGGAATACCGGGGCTTTTGAAGATGTGATCAAAGCCCTCGAAATCGATACCGTCGATCTCGGTGTTGATAAAATCGCAGTTTGGATAAGCCGACATGTCGATCTGCTTGGCATCGGCAAGCGTTAGGTGCATGTCGGGATAGATGGCGCGGATGTAGCGGTAGGTCGAGATACCCTCGCGACCCATCCCCCAGATAACGACGTTTTTGTTTTCGATGAATTTAATGATATTTTTCACTGAAAGCTCTTCTTTCTTCTTTAAATATAGAAAAAATTAAAATATTTTGAAATTATAAGAATTATATC
>JBGUUF010000506.1:0-1401 GCA_045133435.1 Acutalibacteraceae bacterium | reverse complement strand
CTGCCGTGCGCCTTGAATACAGGCTTCTTCACGCCGAGGAAAGGCGCTCCGCCGTATTCATTGTGGTCGAGCGACTTTTTCAAGTCGTTGATGTCGCCCAGCATGAGCGCGGTCGCAAGGGTGTTCTTGATGTTTTTCTTGAACACTTCCTTGAATTTGTTGGAGATCATCGAAGCCACACCCTCGTATGTTTTGAGGATGATGTTGCCCGTGAATCCGTCTGCAACCAGAACATCTGCGCCGTCAAATGCGATGTCGCGAGTCTCGAAATTGCCGATGAAATTCAGATTCGGTTCGTTCTTGAGAAGCTGATAAGTCTCCTTGCGAAGCTCGTCGCCCTTAGTCTCTTCAGTGCCGATATTCGCCAGACCCACACGGGGGTTCTCCACGCCCATGACGTTCTTCATATAAACCGAGCCCATATGCGCGAACTGCACGAGCATTTCGGGACGGCATTCTGCATTCGCGCCGCAGTCGATGAGCATAAACTTGCCGCTTGCGTTGGGCATAACGGGAGCGAGCGCGGGACGCTGAATTCCCTTGATTCTCTTGACGATAAGAGTTGCGCCTGTGAGCATTGCACCTGTGCTGCCTGCGCCCACCATTGCATCGCCCTTGCCCTCGGAGAGCAGACGAAGTGCCACTGCAAGCGAGCTGTCCTTCTTAGATTTCATCAGCTCTGTCGGGTGATCCTCCATCGAGATAACGTCGGGAGCGTGAACTATTTCCATGCGATTCATCGAAATACTGTTTTCTTCGGCAACCCTTTTGATAGTCTCCTCGTCGCCTGTGAGGATAATATCCACGTCGTCGAACTGCTCCACAGCCATAGCACAGCCCTTGATTATTTCGAGCGGTGCGTTATCTCCGCCGAATGCGTCAACGATAATTTTCATTGTAATCCGTCCTTTCTATGCGGCGAAATTTCCTTCGCCATCTTAACGTGCGGTATTCCCGCCTCTAAAAATCTATCTGAAATCACGGTGTAGCCGCACTTTTCATAAAACGGCGCGACCTCGAATTTCGCGTCAAGCTCAATGCGCGACACCGATTTGCTGCTGTAATATTCTTCAACAAATTCAAGCATTTTTCTGCCGATCCCCGCTCCGCGCCACTGCGGCAGTATGCAGAATCTTTGAAGCTTTATTGTGCTTTCATCTAAACGCATACACCTCAATGTTCCGATTGCTCCTGCTTTTGCACCAATCATAAAATGCTCGCACTTGCCGCCGAGAATATCATGCTCGTCAATCTCAATACTTTCGGGCACGTTTTTCTCTTCGATAAAAACTTTACGTCTGATTTTCAAACATTCGTCCAAAACAGCTTGATTGCACGCCAATGTAATGTGAATCATAATCCCGCGCTCTCCATATATTCCAGTGAACGCTGACTCAGAGC